>PLMS01000094.1 GCA_003142575.1 Ignavibacteriota bacterium | reverse complement strand
GTCGAAGAAACGCGTGCGTTGTTGTGCGCGTTCCGGCGACATCAGCGCGTAATTGATAAGCCACTGAACTGCGTCCTCGCGCGAGATTTCAGCGTTCAGATAGCGGCGTGCGGCTTCGTTGCCGGCATAACTAAGTTTTTCGGCAAGCGCTTGCACCTTGGAATAATTCTCTGCCTGATTTTTATCGAGTCTGGCGAGCGGGAAGAGCATGGAGCGTTCGAATTCCATTCGCTCCTTCCCGGGGAATGCGACTTCGATTCCGAAGTTCGCTGTTCCTTCCGCAATAAGCGACTGAGAACTGAAGAGTGGATAGACAGTAAATTCCACCCAGCCAAATTTACGCGCAAACGCGGTTTCTAGTAAACAATTATAAACGTGATGTCCCGGATATCCTTCGTGTGCTGCAAGATCAATGGCGCGTTCCAAAAAGATCGGCAGGTCGGTGTTGATTTGAATCAGGCTTTCGTTGTTTCCTTTATACCAATTGTACCCGCTCCATGATTTGTTGTGAACGTATTCCAATCGGAAGGTTTCATTCTCAGGAAGGTCGATATATTTCTTTGTTCGCTGGCGGCATTCATAAATTGCTGCGCTGAATACTTTATCGATCTTGTCAGGAGTAATTGTAAATTGCCGTCGATAGGTTTCGACACGTTCGGGAATCGATCCGTTGCCTGGTACTAACGAGTTTAACTCACTCACAAGTTTCTGGAAATGTTCTTCGGGAAAAAAAGGCGGTTCGACATCATAATATGCTTTCGCCTCTTCATCGAAGGAAAGTTTCTTACCGTTGAGCGCTTCGACCCGGGAGATAAGCGAGGCAATTTGTTTCTGTAAATACTGATGGCGGAGATGAAGGATGTCTTCGTTCCGAGTAATATCAATTTCATCGAGCCTTGTTTTAAGCAAGAGTGCCGCTTCCTTGATGGCGTTCAGCGGTTTCTTCTCGGATTTTGCTTCCTCAGACCATTCCTTTGGACCATAGTACGCATCGACATAATCTGCATCGTGTTGACCCACAGCGAGCACAAGCTTGGTATACGGTTCTGCAATGCTGTTCAGTTCTTTATTGAGATGCTGGGGCATGTTCCTTCTTCTACTTACTAAACAGAGCAAGAAGTAGGATTATTGTCAAATTGAAGAATCGATGTGATTTCATGATTTTCTCGTGATACAGTGAGAATTTTTATTGTTATGTTTTTAAAACTTGTTACAGTAAACAGCCAGATCGCGTCTGCAAGCACCGATAGCATCTGGTTGTGCAAACCCCTGCGTATGAGCATGAAAAATCGCAAAAGAGCGGAAGTGCATCCATGGGTGATGCTGTTTGTTTTTCCTTTTTATTCTTTTTCATCCTTCTTTGGCGTCTCTTCTTGTTTCTTCGTGAACTTCATGGGGAGTCTTGTAGAAATTTCCATCATCGGCTTCAATTCCTTTAACCATACATCTCCTTTATAATAGACGCGCTCAAGGAATAATCCTGAAGGGGGAGCCGTAAGCTTTGCCGGTTCATCCGATTTTGTATGAAGAAATTTCTTTACATCGTTGAGCGGCATTTTTCCGCGTCCGACTTCTGCCAGCACGCCAACGATTTGACGAACCATCTTCCAGATAAAATGCGATCCGACAATGCGCACAAGAATTAAATCGCTTGCCTGCTGAACATCAATCGAATTAATATGCACTTTGGTCGATTTTTCTTCCGGATCGTCTGCGGTGAAGGATTGGAAATCCTTGAGCCCGTGGAACAACTCAGCTGTTTGCCGCATCTTTGTCACATCGAGCGGGTCTTTGACCCACCATACAAACTTCTTGCCGAATGCCGTCCGCCTTCGTGAGATTTGGTAGAGATAACTTCGCGCCATGGCATCATGCCGGGCATGGAAATCGGCAGAGGCTTTTTCGATTTCAATAATGTTGATGTCGGCGGGAAGTTCGTCGTTCAGCTTCATCCGGATGATTTCCGGTGCCAGCATTGTTTTAATTTCGAGGTGCGCTGCCTGCTGTAATGCATGAACACCGGCGTCGGTGCGGCCTGAACCATAAAATTCAAAATTATGTGTGCCAAAAACTTTGCCTATGGCAGCGTTGATTTCTCCTTGAACAGTGCGGGCATTCTTTTGCACCTGCCAGCCGCTGAATCGCGTTCCTTCATACTCAATAATGAACTTAAATCGTGCCATACGTTCGTAAGATACGGATTTGTTGGATGGAAGCCAACGTATTGCAACTCCGATGCACCTTGAAGGTGCGTCGGAGTTGCATTTAACAGCGCGTTGAAGTTAGCTCAATCAATGGAATATTTATCTAGTCCAAATTTGAGTTTGGATGGTGGTGTGTAATCCTTGACAAAGGATTCGTATTCTTTTGTAGTAGAAAAATTGTTTGTGATAAAATCTTTATCAATAAATACATTTTCTCTTAATCCGATCCAATCACAATAATCAGAGAATGGCCATTTCTCAGGAGATTTAACGAGTCCAGCGTCGACAGGATTTCGATGGACATAACGACATAAGTGAACTAAATATTCTTGTTCAATAATATATTTTGCTTGAAACGGTCCCTCAAAGAGAGTCCCAGTCCTTCCATATCTTTTATTGAACGCTTTACTGTAACTATTGAAAATGTTTTGGATAAAATTACCAGCGGGTATGTCGTTGTCTTGTCGAAGGATAAAATGGTAATAATTGGGCATAAAACAATACGCGATGATGGTGATTCGATAAAGCGGCAGTTTATTACGAATAATACGTAACAGATAATTGTAGTTTTCTGATTCACGAAAAATATTTTCTCGGCCACATCCACGATTATAGACATGGAAATATCCTCCTTGTGTGAAGTGTACTGATCTCTGTGCCATTTTATCTCTACATCCTCAACTCCGACGCACTTTGGAAGTGCATCGGAGTGAATTAACGTCCCTACGCTATTCTCCGCCCACATGAATGACGTTATCCCCAAATTTTTTTCGTAAGGTATCAACGGCACGGAGGATGTTCTGTTTCTTCTGATCCGATGGGAAAAGGGAGAGCTTGAGTTGTTCTTCTTCATCGAAGTTGGAAAGCCGCACTCCAATGAGTCGAACCGGAAGCTTGCCGGTATAGGAGGATTGAAAAAGTTCTCGCGCCACACGTGAAACGACAGTATCATCATTCGTTGGGTCGATGCTCTTTGCGCGGCTGATCGTCTTGAAGTCTGAGGAACGAAGCTTGAGTGTCACGGTATGTGTCTTCCAGCCATGGGCGCGGAGCTGCCGACATACATCCTCGGTTAATTCGAAGATGACCTTTTCAAGTGCTCTCCGGTCGGTGATATCCTTTGCAAAGGTTTCTTCACGTGAAATGCTTTTGGCATTCCATTCTTCTCCGATAACATCCGAACCATGTCCGTTGGCGGCATGAAAAATCCAAGACCCGTGTTTACCGAGAAGAGACAACAGTTCGTCCTCAGACTTAAATTGGATGTCGGAGACTTTTTGAAATCCTTTGCCTCGCAAATATTCTTCTGTCTTTTTCCCAATGCCGGGAATAACACTAATATCGAACGGCGCCAGATATTCAGCTTCTTTTCCATGCGGCACAAAAATGACACCGGCAGGCTTTACGCGATTTGCCGCAATCTTTGCGATAGTGGTATTGGAAGCAAGTCCGATAGTACAGGGAAGTTCGAATTCGTCCAGTACAAGTTTCTGAATGGTTTTCATGAAACCGGGAAGATCGTTCTTGTAAAGGTTTTCGCAGCCGGTGAAATCCATGTTCATCTCATCGATGGAGGCACGTTCAACGATGGGAGCCACCTCGCACATTCGTTCGTAAAGTTTTTGTGAGACACGGCTATATTCGCCATGACTTCCCCGTACAACGATGAGGTTTGGATACAGTTTCTGTGCTCGGGCGGTGGGCATGGCAGAATGGATGCCGAACTTCCGCGCTTCATAGGATGCGGAAGCGACAACGCCTCGTCCGGTTGCGCTGCCGCCGACAACGACCGGTTTGCCGATGAGATCAGGATTTTTAATACGCTCGACCGAGACAAAAAAACAGTCCAAATCGAGATGGGCTATGTATTTCTGAGGAGAAGGCATAACGTACCGACGGTTTTCTTGCTTCGACAAATCATACATGCATTACTTCGGCAACGCCAAATGCCGCTTAATCTTCTGTGTTGTGGTTTTCTCAAACTCCTGTTCACGGTCGGTAAATCTTTTAATTTGTTTAAAGCTTGAGAGCTCCGCATTTGCTTTCTTTACTTCTTCACCGAGTATTTCATTGATAAGGTCAGGAGTAATCTGCACGCCGCGCGATTCGGATAACTCGATGAATGCCTCTGCGTCTACGACAATCTGTGCAGAAATGATTTCATCTAATTTTGGATCGTCTTCACCATACACGAGACATTCCTGCACAAAGGGGCTGCGCTGAAGAATATCTTCGATTTCTTCAGGAAATACATTTTTGCCGCTGCGGGAGATGATCACGTTTTTCTTCCGTCCGCAAATATGGAGGAAGCCGTCGCTGTCGATGAAACCGAGATCGCCGGTTTTGAACCAGCCATTTTCAAACGCTTCTTTTGTGACTCGCTCATTTTTATAAAAGCCAATCATTACATTCGCTCCTTTTGTCAGAATTTCGCCGACACCGTCTTCAGTATTCGAGTCGATACGGAGTTCTACACCGGGTAATGGCAAGCCCGCTGCTTCATCTTTGAAATTGTCGAGTTGATTGAGTGTAAGAATCGGAGATGTTTCGGTCAAACCATATCCCTGCACGAATGTGAATCCCAAATCCCGCAGGCCCTTTGCTACCATCGGATCGGGCGCAGCGCCGCCGGCGATGAATGCGCGAATATGTCCGCCGAATTTTTCGTGGATTTCTGAGAAGACAATTTTCTTTGCGCTCTTCCATCCGAAACGGGCAGCAACATCGGTCAGCTTGATCAACGGCGGAACTATGATAGACGTTACACGCTTTCACTTAATAGCATGATAAATGCGTTTGAACATTTTATCAAACAACAAAGGCACGCCAAGCAGCATCGTGGCCTTCACCTGCTGCAGGTCATCGACGACTGTCTTGAGTGAGCGTGCATAATGTACTGATGCACCTGAATAGAGCGGGCAAAGAAATCCACAAGTACATTCGTACGTATGGTGAATCGGCAGCACGGAAAGAAACCGATCCTGCGGATGAATCATCATCATGCTCACCATTGCAACAAGGTTCGCAGCAAGATTATGCTGACTCAGCATGACGCCTTTTGCTCTGCCCAGTGTACCCGATGTAAAAATAATGACAGCCATAGCTTTTGGATCGAGTCTTGGCAGTGCATCGACCGTGCAGCCGCGACTGTTGTTGACAAGCTCCGGCATCGAATGAAAGCCGTCTTTCTTTGCCAGCAAATCCATGTTAATGTACTGTCGCAGATGTTTCAGCGCGCGTTTTTCTTCCCGAAGCATCCCATCGAATGATTCGGAGAAGACGATGGCGCTTGCATCCGATTCATGGATGATGTTGATGATTTCATTGGTGCTCAATTTGGCGTCAATGGGCACGATGACATAATTGAAGCACATGGCTGTCAGATATGTTATACCCCACTGCAGGCGGTTCTCGCTGATGACAGCAATATGACTTCNNACTTCGCTCGGGGAGCCCGAGTTCGCGGAGCGCTGTACCGAACTTCAGCACATACTTCAGCAGCGAGTTATAGCTCGCCCTGGGGATAGGCGTGTCTCTCAAATCTTCCAATGCAAGCTTATCACCATGCTTACCCGCGGACTTGACGAGCATGTCTTGAATGGAATCAATGTGATGAACTTTATTAAGCTTGGGAGTACGTTTCATAGAAGCCTCAATGTGTTGGTTCGATTGACAGATTGATATATTGGCCGTTCAGTGTGATATGCAATTCAATGAGTGAATTACCGAATACTCAACGGCACGTATTTAAATTTTTTGGGAACTGAAATTTTAAGAAACGATCAAATGTCAGCCAATTTCCTATGAATTGCAAGCGCCTGCAACTGTTGGAAACTTTTTTTAGATTCATGATGGTTCTATCTATAAACAGGAGAAGAAGCAATGGCACAACGAGAATCAGTAGATGTTCTACTTGGCACAAAAATGCCGAAGTTTATTTTAAGAGATCCCGATGGCGTTATCCAGGTAAGTGATTATGCCTTTGGAAAAATGGGGTTATTAGTTGTTTTTACATGTAACCATTGTCCTTATGCAAAAGCTGTTTGGCCGCGGATGATCCGCTTAGGTCGATATGCCCTGGAACGAGAGATCAATGTTCTGGCGATCAACCCGAATATCAACCCCAAGTATCCCGACGATGCACCGGACGAGATGGGTAAGAAAATCAAAGAATGGGGAATTCCGTTCCCGTATCTCATCGACGAAAGTCAAAAGGTCGCTCGTGCATTCGATGCACAGTGCACACCGGATATTTATCTCTTTAATGCTGTGCAGAAACTCGTGTATCACGGACGCCTTGATGACAACTGGCAAGAAGAATCGAAAGTAACAAAGGAAGAATTGAAGGATGCGATGAGCAACCTTGCCGAAGGAAAACCGATTACGGGAAAACAAATTCCCTCGATGGGCTGTTCGATTAAATGGAGAGAGTGATCCAGATACCCTTCGCAAGGTTCTCAAAGGTTTATCATAAGAAACTTTGAGAAGGTTTTTTTGACGCTACGGCACAATCTCCAGATATTTATGTACCCACCCGATTTTTTGCTGGTCGGCGCTGGCGATATAGTACCACACCTCGCCTTTGCCATAGGAAAATGTGCCGAGTCGAAACACCTCTTCGTCTTTATATATTGCGCCGATTTTTTTTGATTTTTCAGAGGGGCTTTGCCGAATCGGTAGGAAAGGTTCATACGTGCAGCGCGCCTTCACGAAGAGCGTCGGTTCCTGTTTGATGTATTGTGCAAGTGTCCGGGAGAGAACCTGGTAGTAATTCAAAAGTAAAATTTCTTTCTCACTCAGATTGTCTTCATCGCCTCCTTTTTCCCGTGATGTTTGCAGTTCACCTTGAGTCTTGTGCATGTTGTCGAGTGTTTCGATGAGGAAGCGGCGGCTCTCAATACTCNNACTTTGCTACCGTTGCCTGTGAAGCTGTCATATAGAGCGAGTATACCGACATAGAAACTGCGGCCACGGATACAATGATGGTGATAACATTCGCAAGATTGAATCGTACACTCACAAATTGATGACAGTGATGGCAGACGCGTGCACCATCCGGAATATCGAGCTTGCAATGTGGACAGATATTACGGTGTGCAACTGGGATCGATCGGTTTGCGATAGGGTTGTTCTTTTTCTCTTCCGATGGATTGAGCGAGAAACTCGACTTGAATCCCCGTGAAAGGAGCTGGAAAAGCTTTATAATATTGCGAAGAATTTCCGATGGATACATAGAACCACGCAAAAAAAAGTCAAGTGAAAAATAATCTTATCTCTTTTCGCACGAGACAAAGTACTGGATGAAAAAGAACAAGTCAATTATATTTTGGCCTGATTAAATACGGTATCGGATCTTCCATCCCTGCGATTTGGAAGGCATGCAGACGTAATGCGCAGCTGTCGCAAATACCGCACGCAATGTCCTCATTCCTATAACACGACCAAGTCAATTCAAATGGTGCTTTTAATTCTTTCCCTCGTATCACAATGTCTGATTTTTTTAAATCAATTACGGGTGTAACGATGGTAATTTTTGTTTCCGGTTTTGTTCCGAGATCGATCATAGTATTGAAAGCATCGTAGAATTCTTTCCGGCAGTCGGGATACCCGGAGCTGTCTTCCTCTACTGCGCCAATAAATATTTTCTGGGCGCCGATGACTTCCGCCCAGCTTACTGCAACAGAGAGAATATTCGCATTGCGAAACGGGACATAGGATGTTGGAATCTCGTTTTTCACCGCCTGAAAAAGTTTTTCCGGATCAGCTTTTGTAATTCTGATATTTTTATCTGTAAGACTCGATCCGCCGATTTTGTTCAGGTGCGTGAGCTCGGCAATCAAACGTTTTCCAATACCAAAATGATCGGCAAGTGCGCGGAAGGCTTTCAATTCCCGCCGCTCGGTTCGTTGACCATAGTTAATATGGAGGAACGCTGGATTGTATTCAAGATTGGCAATGGCAGCGGTGACACAGCTATCCATCCCTCCGCTCACAAGAACAACTGCACGAGGCTTGCTCATCGACCCTTGTGTTTTCCTTGTTTTGAATGCACAGTTTTCACCGTTGTGGTAATACCGCCGCGTGCCGTGAACGCGCCCACGACTTCCATCCATTTCGGATGGAGCACGGAGACAAGGTCGTCAAGAATTTTGTTTGTGACGGTCTCGTAGAAAATTCCCATTGAACGGTATTCCAGAAAATAATATTTGAGTGATTTCAATTCGATGCATTTCTTTGCCGGGATATAATAAATGGTGATTGTGCCGAAGTCGGGTAGGCCTGTTTTGGGGCAGACGGAGGTGAATTCCGGATTCACGATCGTAATAGTATAATCACGACTCGGATATTTGTTGTCGAACGTTTCGAGTTTATCGATTGGATTCACGTCATACTCCTCTTGCTTTCGGATCCCAAATATATTTATGCATTTGCAGCTGAAATTGTACATGAAGTCGATCATGCAGGATCCACTCTGCTAATGTACGATTTTCTAATGTACCAAATACAGGTGACATAAGAATCGGACAGCGTTTATCCAATTGATATTGCAGGAGGATATGTTTTGCCCATTCATAATCGACACGATCAGCAATGACAAATTTCACTTCATCATGAACATTGAGCATTTCAATGTTTTCCCATCGATTTCGCTTTTCCATCTTACTGCCGGGACACTTAATATCCATAACTCGTTTTACACGCGGATCAATCTTGCTGATGTCATGGTGACCACCGGTCTCAATCATGACCTCAAACGCTTCATCGCAGAGACGCCGCATCAACGGATGAACATTCTCCTGCAGCAGCGGTTCGCCGCCGGTGATTTCAACAAGATTACATCCGTATTCTTTCACCTTTTGAAGAATAGCATTTATGTTCAGTTCGGCACCTTCCTCGAAAGCATACACCGTATCGCACCAACTGCATCGGAGATCACATGCCGTCAACCGGACAAAGACACATGGCCGTCCCATGCGGGTCGATTCACCTTGGATGCTGAAAAAAATTTCATTGATGATAAGTGTGTCTTGTGACGGTGTTGTCATGATTCCCTTATAAGAGGGTGAACAAAAAGAAAGGGAAATGTCATTGCGAGGCGCTTTATGCCGAAGCAATCTGCAAAAATGAGCAGAAAAAGAAAAGAGAGATTGCTTCGCTTGCCCCTTTGGGGCTCCGCTCGCAATGACACTGAGGCGGCTTTTTGCATAGCCAAAAAGGTGGGGTCAATATTTAAAGTGATAGACATTACTATTCTGAATATTTTGCTGTGTACTGTCCGGTCTCTCCAATGGCTACAAAGGAGAGTTTTACCTGCGGAGGCAATAGTTTTTTCAGCTCATCATAAATGTACCGTGCAATATTTTCCGATGTTGGATTGAGTTCTTTATCAAACGGCGGAATGCTGTTCATATCGCGGTGGTCGAATTTTGACACTATCTCTTCGGTCTTTTTCTGCAGAACATAAAAATCAACGCTCATGCCGATAGTATCAAGCACATCGGTCTTCGCTTCGACAGTTACTTTCCAATTATGTCCATGAAGTCGGGAGCATGGACCATTGTATCCGCGGATAATATGCGCGGCGGAGAATTCTGTCTGGATGGTAACGATGTACATAAGCAATTCTTTTTATTATAAAATAGTTAATTTGTTCTGTCTTCACAACTGTACAGAGAGAATCATGAGTATTCCACTCTTACAAAGTTCCGGGTTGAATATAGGCGACCGGTGCAAACAGAATCCGTTCTTCTCCACGCGGATCATTTTCGATGTGGGAAGGAAGATCGAAAATCATTGTCGGGCGTTCTTTGAGATTGAACGCAGGCCATTGCGGAATTGTCGATGTATTGGGATTCCCGGTGCGCGCGAATGCAATCCAGACCTCACTCATAATATCGGCCATTTTTTGTGCTTCAGAACTCGTGCCGACCATTGATGCGCCATAAGCAATATTGTCGAATACAAACGGGATTTCTATCGCATGGGAAGCTCTCCACTTTTCACCATCCACCGGTGATTTCCAATTTATTTGAAAAACGTATGTCGGAGCGCCGTTCTGTTCTACCCGCCGTTCTGATTCAATCACTAAACCCCGCCATGATCGTGCAGCCGTGGTAATAGAAAAGAAAGCATCGCTTGGCGTGTAGTTCGGATACCATTGCCGGTACTTTGCAATAACATCGCTTGGGGAAAGATTGCCTAAAAATTGTTTGACATGCTGCTCGATCTTTGCCGGAAGCTTCTCCCATGTCAGTGTGAATGTTGTTGAATCGCCGCGGCCAATGAGGCCCGCAGTCTCATCATGCGTGTTTCCCATCATCATCGGAATGTCTGACGAAATCGGCGAAGCATCCGGATCGAATGGATCGCGTGGAAGAATCTTTCCATCGGTCACCGGTCCGAAATAGAATCCGCGCGAAGCATCAATCAACTTCTCCATCGGAATGGTTTTCAGTTTATCAATCTGATCAGCAGTTAACTGAAGATTGTTCAGTACTTTCGCTGCAGTTTCGGTCGCAGCATCCTGTTTTCTTCCTGAAATCTGCTGGCCGCTCTCTGTTATGACTTTATGGAACAATCCACGTGCTGCGGGCATAGCCATCAGTGTCGCGCATTTCGCACCGCCTCCGGATTGACCAAAGATTGTAACGTTATTGGGATCGCCGCCAAACTCTGTGATGTTGTCCCGCACCCATTTCAATGCAAGAATAAGATCCAGCATTCCAATATTACCGGATTCTATAAACTCGAATTTTCTGAATTGAGCAAGAAAAAGATAACCGAAAACATTCAGCCGATGGTTGACGGTCACAACGACAACATTTCCACGGTGACTAAGACGGACACCATCATTTAAATTCATGTTGCTCGTGCCGGTGTTATATGCACCGCCATGGAACCAGACCATGACAGGGCGTTTACCGCCATCGCGCAAAGCGGGTGTCCAGACATTCAGGTTCAGGCAATCTTCGCTCATGCTTGAGATTTTAAAGTCCCGCAACGGCTGTTGAGGGGCGATCGGACCGAATTGGATCGCGTTCCGAATCCCATTCCATCGTGTTGGAGAGACGGGAGGTAGAAAACGATGTCTCTTCGTATCGTCTCCATAGGGGATGCCTTTGAAAGTATTTATTCCGTTCTCCACATAGCCACGGATTTTCCCCGCGGTGGTTGCTGCGATAGGGGAATTGTCATCCGGCGCTGCAGTGAAGCATCGATTTTGAAAACTCATGACCAAGGTGATCACAACAAGGAACTGAATGAGAGAATGCATGAACGCGTGTTTCATGATAGGCTCACTCAATTATGCCCGTGAGATCGTGAGCAGGGTCCATGATAACCGCGGATAATGTGCGCGGCGGAGAATTCTGTTTCGATAGTGACTGTATACATAGTTCAAGTAATAAGTGAAAAGTGATATGTATCAGAATATTATTTCAATTGTTCTAAATTCACTTTCAACTTCTCCATATTCATCGTAATATTCTTTTGTTTCTCGCGCTCCTTTTCAACCACTTCTTTCGGTGCTTTATCGACAAAGCTTGGATTTGCCAATTTTCTTTCAATACTGTCAATCAATCCCTGCAGGCGCGCGATTTCTTTTTCTAAACGCTTCCGTTCGGCATCGAGATCGATGATACCTTCCAGCGGAACGAAGATTTCCGTTCCATCGACCACTGCGCTTGCAGATGCTTTGGGACGTTCGAACTTCTTTGATTCGCCATCCCATGTTGTCACTGTTTTCGCACGGCACAGGCGATCTATATAACCGAGAAGTCCTTGCATGTTACCGGCGCTTTCCGGAAATTTCTCGTCCTTTTCTCCATGGAGGCGCATATGCACTTCTATCTGCTTCGATGGGGCAACATTCAGTTCGCCGCGAATGTTCCGAACTGCTTCGACAACTTTAATGACAAAATTTAATTCGTCTTCGATCGTCTGGTTAATGTAACGCTTGTACACGATGGGGAATTCAGCGCGCACAAGTGATTGTCCTTTTCGATCGGCGAGGTGCTGCCAGAGTTCTTCCGAAATAAACGGCATCACCGGATGCAGCAGGCGCAACGCTTGATCATAAATCCAGAGCGCGCGTGTGATGACAGCAGTTTTTACTTCCTTCGGTTCTTCACCATAGAAACGGGTCTTGACCAATTCCACATACCAATCGCAGAAATCATGCCAGATGAAATCGTAGATGAGCTTAGTGGCTTCGTTGACATGAAATTCGTTGAGTGATGTGTTGAACGCCTTAATTGCTTGATTGAGGCGCGAGAGTATCCATCGGTCGGCAAGATCGAGATGGTCTGTCGGCAGTGTATCAAGAGAGATTTGTATATCGCCAAGAATCTCGTTCTTGTTCATCAGTAAGAAGCGGCCTGCATTCCAAATCTTGTTGGCAAAATTTCTGCCGATCTCACATTTTTCTGTGGAGAACAGTACATCCTGACCAAGCGGCGCAAGGTACGCAGTGGTGAAACGCAATGCATCGGCACCATACTGTTCAATGACATCAAGCGGATCGGGGGAGTTGCCGAGCGACTTACTCATCTTGCGCCCTTCCATATCACGGATGATGCTCGTGAAGTACACATCACTGAACGGAATCAGGTCGTCATCCTTTTTACGAGGCTTACCATCGCGGCCCGGCGTGCCTTTCATGAATTCCATGTTCGCCATGATCATGCGTGCAACCCAGAAGAAAATAATATCGGGTGCCGTGACCAACGTGCTGGTCGGATTGAAGTAATGCAAATCTTCATTGTCTTCCGGCCAGCCCAGCGTGGAGAATGGCCAGAGCCACGACGAGAACCACGTATCGAGCACATCTTCATCCTGGCGAATAGCGATTTCCGGACCGACATCTAATTTCTTGCGCGCTTCTTCTTCACTGCGTGCCGCGGTGTAGTTACCGTCGGGTGTATAATAGACGGGAATCCGGTGACCCCACCAGATTTGCCGCGAGATGCACCAATCCCGGATGTTTGTCATCCAGTGTTCATATACTTTCGTCCAGCGATCGGGATGAAAACGGACTTTGCCTTCGTGCACGACGCGCAGTGCCGGTGCAGCGAGCGGTTTCATTTTTACAAACCACTGGTCGGACAGGTACGGCTCGATGATAGTCTGACAGCGATAGCACTTGCCGATATTGTACACATACGGCTCAACTTTCACCAAGAATCCTTGTGCTTCCAAATCTTTCACAAGCTGCTTGCGGCATTCGACCCGGTCCATACCTTCGTACTGCTTTGGTGCAGCCGCATTCAAGTGTCCGGTTTCATCAAGGATGTTTAATTGTTCAAGTTCATGCCGCTGGCCGAGAAGGAAATCGTTTGCATCATGTGCCGGAGTTACTTTCATGACGCCGGTTCCGAAGCTCAGGTCGATATAATCATCGGCGATGATGGGAAGCTTGCGCCCGACGATGGGAAGAATCGCAGTCTTCCCGATCAAGTGCTTGTATCGCTCATCTTTTGGATGCACACAGAGTGCTGTGTCGCCGAGCATGGTTTCAGGCCGCGTGGTAGCGACAGTGGCGAATTCGCTTGAACCGACAATTGAGTACTTAATATGATAGAGATTCCCGTTCGTCTCTGAGTGATCGACCTCGTCATCGCTCAGTGCGGTCTGGTGCTGCGGGCACCAGTTGACGATGTATTTGCCGCGGTACACGAGTCCTTTTTCAAATAGCCGGATGAAGACTTCTTTTACTGCATTCGACAACCCTTCGTCCATGGTAAAACGTTCGCGATCCCAATCGCAGGAGACGCCTAATTTTCTCAGCTGCTTTATAATAGTGCTGCCATATTTATCCCGCCACTGCCACACGAGTTCGATAAATTTTTCGCGTCCGAGATCGCGGCGATGTTTGCCTTCTTTTGCAAGAGATTTTTCAACGGCATTTTGTGTGGCGATGCCGGCGTGGTCGGTGCCTGGGATCCAGCATGCTTCAAATCCCTGCATTCGCTTCCACCGGACAAATACATCCTGCAAGGTGTTGTTCAGCACGTGACCCATGGTGAGGATGCCGGTAATGTTCGGCGGGGGAATGACGACCGTGTACGGTATTTTATCTTTATTGACGGTTGCGTGGAACAGCCGGTTCGATTCCCAGAAAGAGTACCATTTATCTTCGACTTCTTTTGGATTATATGTTTTGGAAAGTTCCTGTGTGCTCATACGGATTCTGTCTATAGATAGAGAAAAGGGCTGCTTGTCGCCGCCCGCGCATACAACGCTCATTTCAATTAACGAAAAAAGGGGGATGAAATCAACGAGGAGGGAAGATAAGGAAGGGGCGAAATATATTGTCGGAACCTTGTCAAGGTCTCAGCGCTTGATCAGAGAAACCTTGACAAGGTTGTCTGTTTATGCGAGTTGAATATTCGAAGGGAGGACGATGGGTGGTTGTGCCGTTTGATGCCGTTCGACCAATTCACGCGCGAGGTCCAAATACGCCAGTGTTCCTTTCGAAGAGGCATTGAAAAGCACCGCCGGTTTACCATAGAAGGATGCTTCCGTGAGATGCGTATTCTTCGGAATAATGGTTTTAAGAAGATATTTACGGAATCGTAATTGCAATTCACGATCCGTGATTTCTGTGACTTTTGTGTGCGGCTCGTACATCGTCTGAAGGATGCCTTCAATTTGTAGACTTTTATTTGCCACTTCTTGAATCCAATCGAAGTACTTAAAGAGCTTTTCAATACCTTCGAGTGAAAAATGTCCCGACTTAATCGGTATGAGTACAGAATCGGAACATGTAAGGGCGTTTGTCGTAAGGCCGCGCAGGAAGGGCGGCGTGTCGATGATGACATAATCGTAATGCGGCGCGATTGTGCGAAGGATGTTCTTCAGTAACGTTCGATTTTCCGATAAGCGCATGATGCGCTCTTCTGCTTGCTGTGATGTGACGTTGGTTGGAATAAAATCCAGGAATGCAAGTTCTGTCCGGTGAATGACCTGTGCCATGGAATGGATAAAGTTGAAGACTTCATACAATCCGCCTTTTGTCTTTTCCGGCGTGAATCCAAGCGACATACTACAGGCGCCAAACGGATCTGTATCGATGAGCAGCACGCGTTTTTCTAAGACAGCGAAACTTGCAGCCAGATTTACTGCCGTCGTTGTTTTTCCAACGCCGCCTTTCGGGATCGCTATGGTGATAATTTTAGCCAAAATAGTTATCAGCTGTCAGTTGTCAGTTCTTTTTTTATAATCTGTGATCAGCGTTCTACAAATTCTAAACAAATTTTCCAATTCATCGTTACTGAACACTCACCGATAACGATGCTAAAACATGTCCGTCTGCATGCTGCAGGACGGCTTCTAATGTATCGCCATGATCAACACGAGAGACTCCTTCTGGCGTGCCGGTATAAATGACATCTCCTCGTTCGAGTGTGATGAACTGAGAGATGTACGCTATGACTGTATCGACAGGGAAAATCAATTTGCTTGTACTGGAAGATTGTCTCACTTTGCCATTGATTTTCAATTGGATACTGAGAGACGTTGGATCACCAACCAGTGCAGCCGGAATAAATTCTGAAAGCGGTGCAGAAGTATCGAATCCTTTTGCAAGCGACCACGGGAGACCTTTTTTCTTGGCTTCCAACTGGACATCACGCATGGTCATATCGAGGCCGACACCGTACCCTGCGACGTGATTCAGTGCAGAATACCGACGGATATCTTTTCCTCGTTCGCCAATAAGAACTGTCATTTCTACTTCATGCTGAACATTATTTGAGATAGATGGGAGGATGATTTGCTCTCCCGGGTGAATGATAGCACTTGGAGGTTTCAGGAAAAAAACGGGCGACGTTGGGACATCAAACTTCATTTCTTTTGCGTGTTCGGCATAGTTTTGCCCGAGGCAAATAATTTTGTTGACAGGAATCGACTCGCCGGAGCCGCGCAGTGTTGCTGATTTCATATTAATTCCTTTGTATACTCGTAGATTGCACTTAATATAACGAAGCCAAGGAAGAATGGCAACCGATGCTGAAACACGAAAGCCCTAACATATTTCTGTGATAGGGCTTTCTTAGATGGATTTCGTAAGTTATTTAATAAGCACGAGTTTCTTGGTCGCTACATATGTGCCGCTCGTGATACGATAAAAATAGACACCGCTTGGCAAGTTTGATGCATCAAACTTTACATCGTGTGTTCCAGCTTCCTGGAATCCATCCACTAGCGTGGTTACTTCGCGTCCGATCATATCATAAATTTTTAATTTTACAAATCCTTTCGATGGCATTTGGAACTTGATAGTGGTCGAAGGATTGAAGGGATTGGGATAGTTTTGGTTTAAGACGAATGACCTGGGGACGCCGTTTAATGTAGATTCTTCCACACCGGTAAATGGTATTGCGATAGTCGCTGCAATTAAAAGATTTTTGCCATCATTCGCATAGTTAGGATCTGCTCGATTGTACCATCCAAGTCCATTGGCCCCGTTTCGATAAGATGATGTACGATTCGTTGGTGAAGTCGTCCCATCGTCTAATAAAAATTGTAATGTGTCCCCAGTAGTACCGTCAACCTCTACTACAATATGGAAATCAGTTCCTGCGGTTATTGGAACGTTTGCGCCTCGCATATCAATTTCATTCCATGAACCGCTAACAAGTTGACTAAATGGTTTGGAGACACTTGTACCAATAATAAGTGTTCCCGGTATACCGCCGATGCTTCCGGAAATATTTGGATAAGCAGAGACACGAAGGTTTCCACTTCCTTTAATAGCGCTTCCTCCTCCATTCAACTCAACAGAAACAGAATAGAGCTGTCCTGATACGGTAGGACTAAATCTAGTCGCAAGTTTTTGGTTGGAAGACGGAAGATTAGTATAATAAACCTCACTACTCGCATAGGAAAGAGTTGTCTGAGTAATACCGCCGGTTCCAGATGCCGTATAAGAATATATTGCTTGATTATTAGGATCCGTATTCATAACAACGAAATGAATTTCATTGTATGTAGTACCAAACGATGGTTCTGTGAACTCTGTACCGATTGGTACATCACGAACTTGTTTGGATGATCCTATTTCAATTGCCTTAATAATAAGAGAGGGATTGCTGGATGTAAAAGTAGCGTGCAATTGTGAACCAGCTTTAAAGGCGATATACTGTACTGCATAATTTTGTACAGTGTCGGTTGTGAGAGCAACATTAGGATCGAAGAATGTCTGTTCTACTGGTTTTGGAAGGTTAGGATAGGAGTAGCCGTATAATGAGTTGACAGATCTATCATCTAAGATATTAGCGATGAACCAATCCTGCAGGATTCCATTGAACCTTAAAGGTGAACCGTATGCTTGTAATCCAGTGTCAATACCGGCAGTTCCGTGTTGAGTGCTGGCAACTATTTTTTTAAATACTCCAATACCTACTTGATCGCGCAGATAAACAAAAAACCGAGCCGCTCTTGAATAATCGTTAAGCACATGAGTCATGTCACCACTACGCCAGTCAAGGAGATAGTGATTGGGTTCGTTTGCATAGAGCACTGGATTATAGATAGGGAAACCGCAGTTTACTTCTGCCAGTACCGAGCAGCCTTCATTTACAAAGATTATTTCGGAAGGATCGTGGATGTAATGAATCATGTGTTGGAATTCATGTGCGAGTGTTGAAATTCCGGATGTTAATCCTCCTGATGTTGTAAGGTTAAGCGGATTTGTATCGATATAAAACATTTCTGCGAAATTACTTGTGCCATATCCTGATGTCAAAGGATTAACTTCATTAAATGAATAGAAGTACCCTTCGACAAAACCACCGCTGCCGCTGTAACCGTCTTTAATATTGAGGAGCAGAATTATGATTCTCGGGTCGTGATCGACATCGGGTGGATTACCGAAGGCAGAGGTATCCGTAGCAAAAATACCCCTGGAAGGATTCGCAGGTGTTTTGGAATCAAAATATATACGTATGGAATCAACTGACGATTGTGTCACACGACCCGCAGTCCAGCTTGAGTCTTCCACAAAAATATAACAATTAATACCGAACGCTTTACAAGTTGAAGGTACTAAGTACCTTGGACCGTTAGCAGGACTAAGGTCATCTGCATACCATGACTTTTTATCTCCAAGATTATAAGAGGTTGTCTTGTGAAGTGAGTTGCTCTTCATGGCTTCAGGATGTTCTTTGATAAATTTCCGTACTTCGAGTTCCTGTTTCCAGAGCAGATCTGATCCATGAATCGGATAGCTATTCGGCGGGAAGCCCTTATCGGTCGCTATTATTTCCGAGGGTTGTGCATGTAGTGTCGCGCAAACAATGAAACCCAAAATAAAAACTATGAACTGCCGAACGAAATAATGCTGCATACGATATCTTCCACTTTAAGTGAGATGATTATCAATGAACTGTGCGTTGGTGTAGATATTCAATCTTTACAACTTTCAGAGCTTGTCCTTCTGGAATTTGTTCCGTGCCATTATAGTGAATGTTTACAATCTTTCCTTGTTTGGTACGCAAGTCTGACTCGATCTCTTTTGTACATTTTAAAATATACATTGTCCCGTCCGAAGTCTGCAATCCAAGTTTTGTGAACGGTTCGTTCCCTGTAACGTACAGTACTCCGGTTACAGAATCGTTCACGGCTGAGGCAAAGTCCAGAGATGCCGTCGAGGTAACGCTATCTTTGATTGCCGTTTTCTCTTGTGTCGTTGGAAATAGAGGTATACTCGCAGTATTGGTTTGTTCATTCCGGATTTCTTTCTTGCCAGAAGAACAAGAACTATTGAGAATACAAAAAAACACCATTACGAAGAAAACACAAAATATTTTCAGAGAACAGGTATTCCACCAAAATTTCAATAATTGCATTTTTTAGCATGTTGTGACTTTTCTGTCATAACAACGTTCCTTTGTTTGGAGTTATGTTCTGATTCAATAAGCACCACATGACGTCTCATCTCTGAGAATATACCAAATTATTGTTTCTGTGAGTTGTGATCTACCATAACACTCAAACTTTTCGTCATTCGAATAAAATTGTTCCATATAAGTTGAGGATTATCCATATCTTCGCTCTTTATATGAACGAAGACTCTATGATAGTGGTTCCCATATCCATCGTTCTTAAGTATGAGTGCACATGTTGATGCAAGATGAAATACAAAAGCCCTATCGCATTTCTGCGGCAGGGCTTTCGTTTGAATGAACAACACCGCCTNNCCGGCATTGATTTGATAGAAATAGGTTCCGGAAGCCAAGTGGGATGCATCAAATTCCTTCACATAGGTATTTGCTTCCTGCTGTTCATCAACCAAAGTCGCAACGAGTTGTCCGAGCAGGTTAAATATCTTCAATGTAACTTTGCTTGCGGTGGGAATTGTATATGTGATCTTGGTTGTCGGATTGAATGGATTGGG
>PLMS01000134.1 GCA_003142575.1 Ignavibacteriota bacterium | reverse complement strand
AATCGCTACGCGGTCGCACATCATTTCTATCTCAGAAAGCAGATGGGAGTTTAAGAAAATGGTGGTGCCTTCTCCTTTCAATCGCAGAAGGAGATCGCGAATTTCCTTGCGGCCGATTGGATCAACGCCGTCTGTCGGTTCATCAAGAAATAATAATTTTGGATCATTGACGAGTGCTTGTGCAAGTCCGAGCCGTTGCAGCATTCCTTTTGAAAACTTTTTTGTTTTGACTTTTGCCCAGTCTTTCAATCCTACCATTTCGAGCAAGGAATGTGCTTTGTCTTTCAATATTTTTTCTTGCAATCCATTCAGTCTTCCGAAAAATATCAACGTATCCAATGCAGTAAGAAATCCTGGATACCGATGGCTCTCCGGCAGGTATCCGCATTGCTCTTTGAGTGCACGCTGTCCTAACGGATGACCGAGAACTGTCGCTGTGCCTGATGTTGGGTGTATAATAGAAAGAAGGAGCTTGACGAATGTTGTCTTTCCCGCTCCGTTAGGACCCAGCAATCCGAAAATTTCTCCTTGTTCGATAGAAAGGGAAACTTTTTCGAGGGCAATGATGTTCTTTCTTTTGAACAGGCCGGATCGATAATGCTTCGTAAGATCGACTGTTTGAAGTGCTTCCATATAGAAGATAAAATAAAGAAAAATGTTCGCTCTTCAAAGATGATTGAGAATGGAAATTTTAGAAGTACTTGATTTTAGAAGAAAAGAGTAAGATATTTAAATAAGAAGAGTCATAGAAGAGACTCTTATTTTTTTGGAGTAATATAAGACCGGATAAGTCGTATTTATGCTTCAACTTTCAAAAAAAGTGGAATATGCTCTCATCGCGCTGCGTCATATGGCGATGAATTCGCATGGTCATGTGTTCACGGCGAAAGAAATTGCAGCCAAGTATAATATTTCATACGAACTTCTTGCGAAGGTTTTACAGAAACTTACGAAATCCGGAGTGATAGTTTCCACACAGGGAATGCGGGGTGGATATTCTCTCGAAAAAAAACCCGATCAAATTCAAGTTTCTTACATTATCAATGTGATTGAAGAAGAGAAAACTACCATAACCGAATGTTATGCCGATGGTGGAGAGAGTTGTTCAATTTTTAATGCTTGCACCATTCGTAAGCCATTAGGCAAGATACAACATAACCTCAACGCACTTTTTGAAAACACAACACTGGAACAAATCGTGTGAACGATAGGCCGAGTAAAAGAAATTATGAATACTGAAACGAATGCCATAGAACAATTTGCTGACCAAGAATACAAGTATGGATTTGTCACGGATATAGAAGCAGATTCCACGCCTGCCGGTTTGAATGAAAACATTATCAGATTTATTTCTGCCAAGAAGCAGGAACCGGAATGGCTGCTCGAATGGCGTTTAAAATCGTACCGGCATTGGCTAAAGATGGAAGAGCCGCGTTGGCCCAATGTGAAATACCCGCCGATCGATTATCAGGCAATTGTGTATTATTCGGCGCCCAAGAGAAAGACCGAGCTGAAAGATATTTCAGAGGTCGATCCAGAGCTGCTTCGAACATATGAGAAACTCGGCATTCCTCTGCGTGAACAGGAATGGCTTGCGGGTGTCGCGGTTGATGCCGTATTCGACAGTGTTTCTGTTGCGACAACGTTCAAAGAAAAATTAAGGGAACTCGGAATCATTTTTTGTTCATTTTCCGAAGCTGTTCGAGAACATCCGGATCTCGTGCGAAAATATCTCGGTTCTGTTGTGCCGGCGAACGACAACTATTTTGCCGCACTGAATTCCGCAGTCTTCAGTGACGGCTCATTTTGTTTTATTCCTAAGGGTGTTCGCTGTCCGATGGAGTTATCGACGTACTTCCGTATTAACGCGGCAGATACCGGACAATTTGAGCGCACTCTGATAGTGGCGGAAGAGGGAGCGCAGGTGAGCTATCTTGAAGGATGCACAGCCCCCATGCGGGATAAGAATCAACTGCACGCCGCAGTGGTGGAGTTGGTTGCATTGGATAATGCACGTATTAAATATTCGACAGTGCAAAACTGGTATCCTGGCGATAAAGAAGGTCGCGGCGGTATTTATAATTTTGTGACGAAACGCGGTAAGTGCGCCGGTGTGAATTCCAAAATTTCATGGACACAGGTTGAGACGGGTTCTGCTATTACATGGAAATATCCAAGTGTGCTGCTGATTGGTGATAATTCGGTTGGCGAGTTTTATTCGGTTGCGGTTGTGAACAATTATCAGCAAGCAGATACCGGAACAAAAATGACGCACATCGGGAAGAATACAAAAAGCACGATTGTATCGAAGGGCATTTCAGCAGGTCATGGACAAAACTCTTATCGGGGATTGGTGGAAATGAAAAAGAATGCAACGAATTCACGTAATTATTCTCAGTGCGATTCACTCCTTTTAGGCGACAAGTGCGGCGCGCACACCTTCCCATATATCGAAGTGAAAAACACGTCATCGAAAGCAGAACACGAAGCGACGACATCGAAGATCGGTGAAGATCAAATATTTTACTGCAAACAACGAGGTCTTTCCACAGAAGATGCGGTGAATATGATTGTGAATGGGTTCTGCAGGGAGGTCTTCCATGAATTGCCGATGGAGTTTGCAGTCGAAGCACAAAAATTGCTCGGAGTAAGTTTGGAAGGAAGCGTTGGGTAAATTTACGATTGGCAATTGAAAATCACAAAATCACCCAATCCTTAAATATTCATGAATGAGGACAGACACAAATGAGTTTGCTTGAAGTAAAAAATCTCCATGCAAGTGTGAACGGAAACGAAATTCTCCACGGGATCAATCTCACGGTGAATATCGGTGAAGTCCATGCGATCATGGGTCCCAATGGTTCTGGAAAAAGTACCCTTGCAGGAGTACTCGCAGGACGCGAAGCCTATATCGTTACTGAAGGACAAGTCCTTTATCAAGGAAAGGATTTATTAGAAATGGATCCGGAAGAAAGAGCGCGAGAAGGATTATTCCTGGCATTTCAATATCCTGTGGAAATCCCGGGTGTAAACAACTCGTATTTCCTTAAAGCAGCGCTTAATGCAATCAGAAAGCACAAGGGTTTGGAAGAACTTGATGCGATAGATTTCCTGTCGCTTCTCAAGCAGAAAACGAAATTGGTAGATATGAATGAAAGCTTCCTGAACCGTCCTGTGAATGAAGGATTCTCGGGAGGTGAGAAGAAGCGCAATGAAATATTTCATATGGCGGTCCTGGAACCGAAGCTGTCGATTCTGGACGAAACGGATTCCGGTCTGGATATCGATGCATTGAAAACCGTATCGGAAGGCGTCAACAAACTTCGTTCGAAAGAGAACGCGACAATTATTGTAACGCACTATCAGCGGCTGCTCAATTATATTGTTCCGGATTTCGTTCATGTTTTGGTTGATGGAATAATCGTGAAGTCGGGCGGAAAAGATCTTGCAATCAAGTTAGAGGAACTCGGGTACGATTGGGTTCGAGAAGAAACTGTACACGCAGTGTAGTTGAAAGAACATCAAAGAACATGCAACCTGTCGATAAAAATATTCAATGGTATCAATCGAAATTTAAAGAATTCGAACAAAGTTTGAATGGTGAAAAATCAACGATGGTGCACACAGTGCGCCGCGATGCTATTCGTCGATTTGCCCAAAATGGTTTTCCAACACAGCGTCAAGAAGAATGGCGATTTACAAATATTTCTCCGATCACAAAAATTGAGTTTCAACCAATTCTTCAATATGAATTACCTGAAACAACAAGAGACGATATAAGAAAATATCTTTTAGATGGAGCAGTCCATGCAGTGTTTGTGAATGGAATGTTTTCATCGGAATTATCGGATATTGGAACGCTCCCCCAAGGAGTGGTGGTCGGAAGTTTAGCCGAAACATTGAAGAAACATCCGGAAAAAGTTCAATCCTTTATTGCCCGTTTGGTAAAAGGCGAGGAGAGTGCTTTCACAGCACTCAATACTGCATTCGTGTGGGATGGTGGTTTTATTTCGGTTCCAAAGGATACAGTGATTGATCGACCTATACAATTTCTCTTTATTGCATCCGATCATGAACAGGCATACGCTGCACAACCCAGGAATCTCATTGTTGCGGGAGCCAAGAGCCAATGTAAGGTCGTTGAGACATACGTTGGGCTTGCTCAAAACATATATCTTNNAATTCTCATCTTGAACATGATAAGCTTCAGATAGAAAATATGAATGCGTTTCATATTGGTACAACTCAGATCCAGATGAATGCGGCAAGTCATTACACATCGAATGTAATTTCACTCGGCGGTTCCCTCGTACGGAACAACATCACCGCTGTGTTGGATGCGGAAGGTTCCGAGTGTACACTTAACGGATTGACCCTTAGTACCGGCACACAGATCATTGACAATCACACTGCCATCGATCATGCAAAACCGCACTGCAATAGTCATGAACTCTACAAAGCCATTCTCGATGGAGGATCGAAGGGAGTGTTCAACGGGAAAATATTTGTAAGGAAGGATGCGCAGAAGACCGACGCAAAGCAGACAAACAAAACGCTGCTGCTTTCCGATGATGCTACGATAAACACAAAGCCGCAGTTAGAAATATTTGCGGATGATGTGAAATGCACGCATGGCGCTACCATCGGTCAATTGGACGACGAGCAGTTGTTCTATCTTCGTTCACGCGGAATTGATCTGGCGGCGGCTCGCGATATCCTCACGTTCGCTTTTGCAGGTGATGTGATCAACCGGATTACCATCGAACCGTTACGCCAACAAGTAGAGAAAATGATTCACGAAAGACTGGATATCAGACAAACAGGGATTGAAGAGGAATGAATAATTCAACAACCATAATAGAATCGTAACTGCTCAACGAATTTATTGTTAGAAATCGGAAAATAATTCCCTCTCCTCGCAAGAGAGGGTCAGGGTGAGGTCAAAGAACAAGAAACCCCACCTTAATCCTCCCCTAAAAGGGGAGGAGACCAAGGAAAGAATGGTATTATCGAAGAACATAATAAGCAGTTACACAGAATCAATCCTTGACACTTTTTCTGTCGAAAAGATTCGCCGTGATTTTCCCATTCTCGCTTCGAGGGTCTATGGGAAACCATTGGTCTATCTTGACAATGCTGCATCGACACAGAAACCAGCGTCTGTCATAGAGGCTATTCGGCATTACTATACAACAGAACATTCGAACGTTCACCGCGGCGTGCATTATCTGAGCGAGCTGGCAACACAGAAGTACGAAGCGGCACGTGTGAAGGTTCAAAAATTCTTGAATGCAGGCTCCGAACGGGAGATTATTTTCGTTCGCGGAGCGACAGAAGCTATCAATCTTGTTGCGGCGACGTATGGAAAAAAGAATTTAAAGCCGGGGGATGAAGTATTGATCACGGGACTTGAACATCACTCGAATATTGTTCCTTGGCAAATGATCTGCGAAGAGAAAGGTGCACATCTTCGTGTTGTACCGATAGATGACAATGGCGATATTATTCTGGATGAATTCAACCGCCTGTTATCCGGAAAGACGAAGATTGCAGCCATAAGTCATATATCCAATGCACTCGGCACGGTGAATCCTGTAAAGCAGATGATCGAGATGGCGCATCGGAAGGGCGTTCCCGTACTCGTCGATGGTGCACAGGCTGTTCCGCACCTTCGTGCGGATGTCCGCGATCTTGATGCTGATTTCTACGTCTTCTCATCTCACAAAGTATTTGGCCCGACAGGTATAGGAATATTATATGGAAAGACACAGCTTCTTGAATCCATGCCCCCATATCAAGGCGGCGGCGATATGATCAAGTCTGTCACATTCGAAAAAACGATCTTCAATGACATCCCCTATAAATTTGAGGCAGGCACACCGCATATTGAAGGTGCCATCGGGTTGGGGGCAGCGATTGATTATTTAAATTTATTCGATTGGAACCGTGTTCAGGAATACGAACAAGCACTTCTACAATTTGCAGAAGGAGAAATATCTGCAATTGACGGATTGAAAATTATTGGAACGGCAAAGGAGAAGGCAGGTGTGATATCCTTTGTGTTGGAAGGAATTCATCCGCACGACATCGGAACCATTCTCGATCGGGAAGGGATCGCGATTCGAACAGGACATCATTGCGCGCAGCCGGTGATGCAGCGATTCGGAATTCCGGCAACAGCACGCGCATCGTTTGCATTCTATAATACGCGGGAAGAAGTGCAGGCACTGGTTCGCAGCATACAAAAAGTGAAAGAGGTCTTTGAGCATGTCTGATCTCAAAGCATTATATCAGGAAGTAATTCTCGATCATAACAAGAATCCACGCAACTTCAAGAAGATGGAAGATGCTGATTGTTCGGTGGAAGGGTACAATCCACTGTGCGGAGATCATTATACGGTCTTTCTCAAGATGGATGGAGAAGTCATTTCGGAAATTGCTTTCCAAGGATCCGGATGTGCGATTTCAAAAGCATCTGCTTCGGTGATGAGTACGGTATTAAAAGGGAAGACGCGGGCAGAAGCGGAAGAATGGTTTGAAAAATTTCATCATCTCGTGCGTGGCGAGATGAAGGGTGAGACCGGTATCGATGAATTGGGAAAACTGGCGGCATTTTCCGGTGTCAGTGAATTTCCTGCGCGAGTGAAGTGCGCCATCCTTCCCTGGCATACGATGAAGAACGCAATAGAGATGAAAAAGGAAACTGTATCAACAGAATAAATGTTATTCAAGAAGACACAAACAAAAGGATGAGGGTCATGAATACGCAGGAAACACAAGAAGCACAGGTTACCACTCAGGAGATTACGCTTACGCCGGAGGCGGCAGAACAAATACGGCTCATCCGTCGAGAAAATCAAGTGCCTGAAACGCATGGATTACGGATAGGAATTCAAAGCGGAGGCTGCTGCGGATCTTCGTACTTGCTTGCATTTGACGAAAAAGTAGAAGCAACTGACAAGGTTTTCCAAAGCGAAGGCGTTTCAATATATGTCGATGAGGAAAGTCTGGAAGGTCTTTCCGGGACTACACTGGAATATGTTGATGGTCCGCAAGGAAAAGGATTCAGATTCAATAATCCCAATAAGGCACAGTCTTGCGGATGCGGTGATAGCAGTCATGGTGAGAGTGATAGTAGCTGCGGATGCGGTGATAGCAGTCAGAGTGAGAGTACTAGTGGCTGCGGTTGTGGTGGGCATTAACAAGGTGTTGTGATGATTGCGAATGAAAAAACCGAAACGCCGATAACCATGGATGGAACAAATGGTACAGCGACAGTGGCGCCGATGCGCGTGGTCACCGATGAACGCGTATGGGAATCATTGAAGGAATGTTACGATCCCGAAATTCCGGTGAACATTGTTGACCTTGGACTTGTGTACGAAGTAAAAGTAGAAGAAGAACTTCCCGGCGATGCGAATGTGTATATCAGAATGACACTTACCGCTCCCGGCTGCGGTATGGGTCCGATGATTGCGGCAGATGTGAAGCGGCGTGTTCAGCAAATTCCCGGTGTGACCAATGTGCTTGTCGAACTTGTCTTCGACCCTATTTGGAATCCGGATATGATGTCCGAGGCAGCAAAGCTGACGCTGAATATGAGCTGATTTAGCAGAATTTCAAAAGTGACTGTTCTAAAGTTCCAAATATCAAATCACAAATACCAAACAATAATCAAATTCTAAAATCTATTTGAGGATTTGGTGTTGGAATTTGTTTGGATTTTGATGCTTGTTTTTTTGGGATTTAATTTTGGAACTCTTTTGATGTTTCTCGGGTTCTATATTTTGAATTGAAACTTAACTGATAATACATTTAGAGAAAGAGGAATAGACTATGGCATACGAATGGAAGTTTAAATCCCGTCCTTATTCGGACGATGAAGCGAAGAAGCTGCTGGCAAATGTCGTAAGTCCTGAGACGACAGATTGGCATTATAACACGCATCATAAAGGATACGTGACTGCGTTGAATACTATCGAAAAAGCTCTCGAGACCGCCGACCGTGCAACGGCAAACGGTAACTTCAGCCAGATCGGCG
>PLMS01000112.1 GCA_003142575.1 Ignavibacteriota bacterium | reverse complement strand
GCGGTTTTGGAGACCGCTGCTCTGCCAATTGAGCTACTGACGTATCATCATTTTTGCTCACTGTGCAGGCGCAGACACGTCTGCTTTCCTGATTGAATAACTCGCGTGCATCTCTCAACTTGAGTATACATCAGAATGCAAAAATCGTTACTTGGTTTCTTTATGCGGCGTTCGTTTATTACACCATAGGCAATACTTCTTGTACTCAACCCGTCCGGTTTGTTTCTTTTTATTCTTTGTTGTAGAATAATTACGCCGTTTACAACTTGTGCATTCTAAAGTAATGATGTCTCGCATATCCGTTCCTTCATCTTCTTTCTAACGTATTCGAGCTTGCGATCGGGATTGAACCGATGACCTCTTCCTTACCAAGGAAGTGCTCTACCAACTGAGCTACGCAAGCGCTCAGACACTGTGGAGCGGGAGACGGGGCTCGAACCCGCGACCAACAGCTTGGAAGGCTGTGACTCTACCAACTGAGTTACTCCCGCGTTCATACCGTTCCAGCTCGTTCAATAACTCATCCATCAGACAACACAAGCTTTCAATCCACTCCTGCAAAATCTCCGTGGGCAGGGGAGGATTCGAACCTTCGAAGGCATGAGCCGTCAGATTTACAGTCTGATGCGTTTGACCGCTTCGCTACCTGCCCAACAACTCTGCCTGAGCTGGCTATCGGACTCGAACCGATGACCTGCTGATTACAAATCAGCTGCTCTACCAGCTGAGCTACGCCAGCAGAATTGTACCCAAAGCGATATTCAACCCTTCTGCGATTTCGCATGACCATAACCGCAGTAAATCAAGGACTTCGAGAATACAGGAGATTCGCCCGGTACACCGAATTGCCGAACTATAAATATAGAAAAAATTCGCACATAGTCAACGGTATTTTTGAAAATATATTTTAGTCGTCCCTTAAAAAGTCATTTTTGAGTTTTTAATAGTGTCTGAAACACTTTCGGACAAAAATTTGGTTCTTCGGTGTTATACCAAATTGTATCACACTTCGTGTGACTTTGTTTAATGCCTCCGGCTGAGCTGGACCCTACAAAACAACGGTCGAGACAGCGTCTCGACCTTCATGGCAAGACAACTCGTAGGGGTTTAATTTTTACCCGCCTTCTTATTGGGCGGGTATCAAACCCAAAATAAGAACGTGATTCCTATCCAAAAAATGGCGGATAAAAATCACATCCCTACAAAAGAGCGTTCCTTGATTTTTCTTGTCTATCACAAGTAACTTTCGGAAAGTATTCGCACGTACGATCAAGAGGACTTTCCGAAAGTAACCAATTTTAGAATTTCTATCTCAAAAGCTTGATTGTTCTTGTTCTCAAAGGATCAATTCTATATGAAAAAATCATTGATAATTCGGTGATTTGTTTTATCGCAAAAGATATGACAGGTATATTGACCATGGGTAAGCCTATTAAGCAATGCAACCGAAACTAGATTACTCTACCTTGTTTATGAAAATCAGTAAAAATTTTCCCCTAAAATCGTTTATTAAATTGTGGCCAATGATGGGAAGACAATGCAAAAAATGGTTCCCCTATTAAAAAAAAGCATCCAGTCTTAGGGGAACTGGATGCTTTATATATATAAAGATTGCTTCATCCACGCTTGATTTTATGCGGGGATAGCACAAAACGTTATTTCATCAGAATCATTTTCTTCGTGGCTGTAAACGACCCTGATTGCATCTTGCAGAAATAGATGCCGCTGCCAAAACCTGCCGCATTCCATGTTGCAGGATACGAGCCGGCTGGTTTGAATTCATTCACCAGCGTTGCTACTTCACGACCCAAGAGATCATATACCTTCACCGATACAAATCCGGCTTTAGAAAGTTCATATGTAAAGTTTGTGCTCGGGTTGAACGGATTTGGATAATTCTGTGTGAGAGTATATTCTTCAGGAATTGATCGGCTAGATTGTGTTTGTACACCCACAGGTGTCAAACCCCACCACATAAGTGAACCAATCGGTTGACCACCAGTTCCGGCGGTATAGATCGATGCAGTTGTTGGATATTTGCAATCAAGTGTATCTGTGAGGTAAACATAACCCCTACGATCCATATCAGGGCATGCTGGGGTAGTGTTATTCACTTTGGTTTTATTTGCACCGCTTGGAGATCTGTAGTAAGCCATCGTGGCGGTCATCAACGCAGGAACATTGTTCACATCCGCCGTTGTTGCCTGGAAGGCAGTAAGGGAATCAGTGCCTATTTTCTTACTAATGTGCCAAGGTAATGGAGATGGTAATTTAAGGACTGGATTTGCGCCTGCATTAGTCCACCAAGTTTGCTCGGCCGTTGTAATGCGATAATAATTGTTCTTAATTGTCCAAGTTGTTGGTTTTGATACCACTGGGTTGGTTGAATCGGGGCAAGCATTAATTAACGTCATTCTTGCTTTTCCATTCAATGCGTTAAGCTCACCATTATCTCCCATCTCGGCCTGACGTGTATTATCCGTATCATCTCCGTATGCCCAAGGATTAACAAATAAATTATTTGTTATGCTAAATAGTCCTGCCGTATGACCAAAAGACAATAATCCATGGAATGACGCTGAATTGACGCAGGTATTATGGTCGAACTTCATGAAGCTTATATTTGCACTGCTGGTATAGTGACGAATAATACGGTCTTGATTATTTACAAATGTATTGTTCTGAAGAATCAACGAGTCAACCGATCCAGTGCGGCAATCAACTGCTCTTCCGTTGCCGAGATCAGAATATAAGCGAGACCCCATATTCGCAAAAATCGAGTTTGTTATTTTCACGACTCGTGGAGCACTATCGAGACGAAGGATACCTTGACCGCAATTTGTTATAATACAACTATCGATTGTGATGTTATATCCAGGAGCAGTACATTTAAGTATTTCTTCAAATATCGAACCAAGCATTGACGAACCTATTGTTTCATCATATCCACTAATTTCGAGATTCGATAACCAAATATTTCCTGCTATTTGGACTAAATCTGAAACCTGAGTGCCCGATGAGCCCAATTTTAAGAAAATTGCAGCCGGATATCCCGATACACCTTTGACAAAAGTACCATATGACGATCTCATCCTTAATGTCCAGCTAACATTGTTAATAGCTGAATTTGCGTAATATGTACTATCGCGATACAGTACGTATGTTGTGTTGTCTACAGTGCTTCGGCCTGTTGTGTCAGCAGCTATGAATTCGTTCAAATATTTGCCTGATGTTGCGAACGTGGGCACAGTGACAACGCGGACTGTTTGTGCATCAGCAATAAAACTGAGAGCCGGCAATAAACAAAGAATTGCAACGATAACAAAACCATAGAATAATTGTTTCATTGTTACATCCTCCTGATATTGAATGAATGATTTATTAAGTTACCTGCACTCGTAAATCTGCCGTTAAACCATAGTTTTCACTATGTACAAAATTTTTCCATCCCATGATTCTATTCTCTGTAGAAAAGAAGCATAGAATAATTGTTTCATTGTTACATCCTCCTGATAATGATTTATGGATGAATTATAAAGTTACCTGCACTCCTAAATCTGCCGTTAAACCATAGTTATCATTATGATACGGAAGTTCCAATCCCGTAATTCTATTCTTTACAGAAGTACTCTCATCGGCATTCGTTAAATTGTTTATATTGAGCATCACGGCAATATAACTTGCAAGTTGTTGTTTGAGCGATAGATCCCATTTCTTTAAACTATTGGTGACGATGTCGGTTCTTCCATCAGCCGAGTATTGGCTTGTATATGCACCCTGGAAAAAGAGAGAAATACGCGCAGAAAAACCACCGATGTCATAGCCAAGCGATACATTGCCAAAGAATTCTGGCTGTCCTTCTAATTTTTGTTTTGAATCAAAATATCTCGGCACTGGGTTTGCTGAATACCCAGTAATAACGCCAAATCTGTTTTTTATCGGTAGCCAAACCGTATCGTCGTTCACAAACGATCGGATAGTGGTTTCTGAATGAATAAGTGAAAGGTTATATGATAGAACAAAATTCTTTAACAGACCTGGAAGAAAATTCGTGTTAAATTGATGAGTGATTTCGAAGCCCCATACGCGTGTCGATTGTGAAGAACTATATGGATAGAAGAGATAGTAGGCTACTGTCGAGTCGAATGGATCTTTCCATTTTATTCCCACACTATCAAGATACTTTTGTCCATTTTTTGAGTTGGCGCCATCTACCTGCACTTCATTTGCATAATGAAACATATCTTGAATCTCTTTATAAAAAGCAGAGATGGTAAACAATCCTATCGTGTTGCCAAAAAAGGATGTGTTAATTTCATAATTCCATGCTTTTGCATCAGGGAGATCTGGATCACCTGCCACTATCGATGTTCCATACCCCGCTGGAACGCCCTTAGGTAAATCTGTGGCTGAAGTTCTTGCGAGGAATTGATTCAACCTATAATTGAAATCGGGCCTTGCCAATGCTCTATAGGCGGCAAGACGCACATTCATGAAATCGGCCGGCTTCAAGGTCAACTGTGCATTCGGGAGCCAAATATTTTCTGTGTGTGTGGCAGTTGTATCTCTTAAAAGGCCCCTAACAGTAGGATACCCTGTTAGTGCTGCTTTTGAATATTCCGAAGTGTAGCTATCATTTTCAGATTCTACTCTAACGCCAAGTATGAGGGTCGTCATTTGTCCGATATTCAAAGTATTCATGAGATAACCGGCTGAAACTTGTTCTTCAATATTATAACCTTCAGCGCCTATCTCATCATCCGGTGTATATTCGCTTAAAGAACCGTTAATTCCATTTTTATTGATGTCCCACCATGCACGTAAATCATTATCGTTGATCAAGGGATAAAGTAGACCTCCGTTATAAAGAGTCCGTGATTTCGCCGGGGTATCTAGAAAATAGGAAAGGAGCACAAGACTACCTTGTGCGAGATTATCCTTTTGAAAAGGTGTTCCAATAAAATTCTTAGGCCCTGATGTTGAATTCATATACATTCTAAACATCTCATAATTCGCATCCAATTGGCTCTCATCTTTTGANNCTTGTCTCTATATTTTCCCCCAAACTTTATTTCATCGGACAATGAATTTCCGATCGTAAATTGCTTACTCAAATCAAGATGTGCAGTCTTTTCTTTATCAAGATTTACTTCTTGGGTGTAATATGACCACACCATATATGCTGCTTGAAAATTATTCAGAGCATATTGAATGTACGTGTTTGCTGGTCCTTTCGGATTTGTTCCGGGGACCTGAGCCATTCCTGAGGTGGCAACACCTCCAGAGCTTGCACTCGGTTCATAGAAATCACAATAATAGTCATAAGGATAATCAGATTGGGATTGAGAGAAAGAAACTCCCCAATCTGCAGTAATACCCCACAGATGATTTTTCCCACTAATAGAGCTATTAAAATTTGAAGTTTCTTGCTGTTGATCTCTAATAAAATACAAAGGACCAAGGGTCGCATCGGTTGGGTAATTTCTACTATCGGTAATAAAGTCTCGAGTAGTTTTATTATAGACGTTGCTAATTTTTATGGATCCGTTATCCGGAGTATTTATATCGAAAATTACGCTGCCACCCTCTCTTTTTCTCGTTTCATCGACATACTGCAGTGCTAAATTTGTTAATGAGTAATCTGTGTAATTGTCGCGCGAAAAATCATATGTCAAATCAGTGCTTTCAGCGCTTCTATCTCTCTGTTCAAGGTTGCCGGATAACTGCACACCAAGCACATCATTGAAAAATCGCTCGCCATACTTTGCAGAAAAATCATATTGGTTTAATGTTTTATTGAGTTTCTCATAAGCGCCTTTCGCATTTATTACGATGGATCGTTCTGCCGGCGCATTTGGTGTTACGAGATTTACTGTACCAGCTATTGCATCTGCATCTTTATCCGGAGTTAATGCTTTATAGAGTTCTATACCGGCTAATGAACCTTGAGACATCATGCTAAGGTCAACACCCCTGGCATCAGCCTCGGTTGCAGGTACTCTGACGCCATCTAAAGTAACAGTGCTGAATCCAGCGCCCATACCTCGCAGAACAATTTGAGTCGCTTCGCCGCCTGAACGCTGCAATGCAACCCCGGATAAACGCCCTATGGCTTCTGCGGCATTTGCGTCCGGCAATTCTTTAATCTTTTCTGAAGAAACAACACTGACCATTGTATTTGCTGTAAGCTGTTGGTTTATGGCTGCTTGTTGACCGCGTACTTGTCCGGTCACAACAACTTCTTCACCTTGGATAACCGCCGGCTTCAATTGGAATTTTCTTGATACATCCTTTACTGCGGAAAAATCTATTGATTTGATCAACGGTTCATAACCAACACACGATACTTTTATATCAAAGACACGTTCAGGGATTCCGAAGATCAGAAACTTACCGTCAATATCCGTCGCTGCACCTAAGGATGTGCCTTGCACAATCACGTTTACTCCAATGAGCGGCTCATTATTTGAAGCATCCGTTACGGTACCTTTTAATGTTGCTTGTCCGAATGCGATTATCGGGACAAAGAGGGCGAGAAACACAATTCTTTTTATAGTAAACAATACTGGCATAGATGTACCTCTCCTTTACTAGAATTGACCGTGATTTTTGGACCTGCTTACAATAGGGTTGATAATGGATTCTTTATTCAATGGGTGAATGAGACGCAACTTGATACATCAAAAAATACTTCTGCTGCTATTACCTCATAGAGGTACCCTCTGATAAAAAAATCAAGAGACCTCAGCACAACACTACATACGTAAGTATTTTAAGAACTTTAAAGAATGAAGAAGTGTATCAGAATAAATAAAACCGATAGAAAAGGACGCCATCTTCATCGATACACAATTAAAAATTGCAATTTTACTTAACCGATAACTCTACAATGAATATCGCAAGTTCTAATCTATTTGTCAAGTTATTTTTCAAAAAAGTCAAAAAACTATTCTATCCGTTTCATCAACCAATTTGCATCGAGGTTACCCGGTTCAGTACGGAGTACCCCAAATATTACTTTTTTTGCCATTGGAGCTCTACCATGTCTTATCAACCAATCAGCTTCACGTATAAGCATAGCGATAGAATACTGCTCAAAATCCTTATGAAATTGCTACGAGCAGAACGCTGACGAGATTCTTATTCCAGAGGACTGAGACTATTCTTCCTTTGTTTGTTATTTTCGGCAAGGGTGGTAATATCGCATAGAAATTACCAAAAAAGTGGAAGAATTGTATTCAAGAAAAACCGCATTCAAAGGTTGCAAATTTGATGGAACAGATTTATATTAAAGATTATAAACCCATTACTACAGGTGCGCCAATGAAAAACAAACTTTTTCTGTGCCTCGTTTTCTTGATTGTTCCGACCGCGACTGGTATCAGTCAGACTTGGATCGATAGTGTGCACACACTTTATTCCTCTTCTTCGAGATTACATCATCCAACATTTATGAAAATATTTTCTCCCTATTCCTATCAAAATAGTGCGCTTATAAGTATTGTAGAAGATTCTGGAATAGTTTCTCATATGAAAGTGGCAAGTTTTAGTGCATATGAATCTGTTATTCCTTCTTTCCAGACTATTATAACAAGACCTTCTTCGATTGGTAAGATGCAATTCATTGGAATTCAGGATAGTCTTGGTCATCAATACATTTTTTGGGAGGAAGGCTTTGGATCCGAACAGCGCATCATGTATTCACGTTGCCGACAGGACAGTGTTTGGGAGTTACCTCAATATTTCTCTCCCTCTTTATATCGACAACAAGAACTCATCAGTACACAAACCAATACATCATCCTATCCACCGCTGCATACATTTGCTATCGGATGGAATGAAAATGATTCACTCACCATAGTAAACCTAACACCTGACTCAATTCTTTCAAGGATCCGAATTGCCACAAATGTTCTTACAGATTCTGTTCGTCCAGCCATACGTGATGGAATGATAGCATGGGAAACACATAACTCAGCTTCTATGCTTCGCTATGCAGCATTCAACACCTCCGGCTCGATCATTTCAAGTGACACTATATCGTACAGCCAAAATGCATCTTATCCGGTATTTCTTACCTCTCCATGGAGTTCCTCGCCGTCTCTTTGTTGGATGAAGACTGAAAATGGAATCGGAAACATTATCGGTACAAGTTATAATCAATATTCTTCTCCACTCTGGGAACCACCTACAATCCTAACAAATGATAGTAGTGGAATGAATATCCCGATTTCTGTTTCTAATTCCCCCGTTACTACAAAATCTGCACGATCGACATATTTCTATTTTAATTATCTGGTTTTTATTCGAACATTGAACGACTCAAATGCTTTTGTTAGAGATAATGGCAGAAATCGGCAAGAATCTTGGACTGCAAACACCATTGAGGGAATTGATGTCCAACCTGGTAATCTTATTTACTCGGCATGGATAGAAAAGGATTTGAACTCATATTCTCTTCGTGCTCATGCAGGATGGCCGCCTTCTAATGCTGTAAAAGACAATCCACTTCTTCCTAGTAATGTTACTCTTGAACAAAATTATCCTAATCCATTTAATCCGTCAACAGTTATACGGTATTTTCTCCCCACTCAAGGATTAGTGACATTGGAAGTATTCGATATGTTGGGAAGAAAAATATCGACTCTTGTAAATCAGAAACAATTCAGCGGACCGCATCAGGTTGAGTGGTATGCCCAGAGTATTTCCAGCGGCATTTATTTCTATCGGCTTACATGCAATACAACGATCATTGCTAAAAAGATGCTCTTTATTCGGTAGCGCCAGTTTTTCTCTCGCATTTACTTTTTCATTCTGGAATGAAACACAGCGCAGGACTGTTTGAACTCATAATACAAGCATATTCCGCAATAATTATGTGTTGTTTTTTCAGCATCCATTGAGTATGTTTCCATCATCATAAGGATGCTCTGAATTTATGTTCAAACACCTCGGCATTGTTGGTGCGGGAACGATGGGCAGGGGAATTGCCCAGCTTGCCGCCCTTTCTAAAATAGATGTTCAGCTCTACGATGTCAACGAAACCATTTTACGCCGCGCGATCGAGCGCATCAAAGCTGATCTGCGGAAGATGATCAACTTAGGGAATCTGCCTCATGAGGAATTCAGTGCAACCCTTGAGCGCATCCGAACACGGACAAGCCTGCCCGACCTTGGACACTGCGATTGCATCATCGAATCGGTCATTGAAGATATTCGTGTAAAGAAAGACCTCTTCAAACACCTTGATGCGAACACGAAAAGCACAGCTGTTTTGGCAAGTACTACTTCTTCCCTTTCCATCACATCCATCGCGGCCATGACAAGGAATCCGGAACGTGTCATCGGCTTGCATTTTTTTCATCCAGTCAACACTGCTGTGCTTGTTGAAGTGGTAAAGGGTTACAAAACCAATACAGAGACTCTTGATCGAGCTATCGAATGGGTAAAGTTACTGGGAAAATATCCTATTACCGTCAAGGATACTCCGGGATTCATCGCTAGCCGTATATCACTTCCATTGTTCAGCGAAGCGCTGCGTTTGCTTGGGGAAAATGTTGCTTATGCAGAACAGATTGATAACATTGTAAAGAAAATCGGCGGTTTTTCTACGGGACCATTTGAAACATTGGACGAGATGGGCATTGATTCAGCGCTTGCTGAGACAGAATCATTGTATGATCAATCGTACGGCGAGCCTCGTCTGCGCCCGCACCCGATTCTCAAACAAATGGTGGAATCCGGATTATTAGGGAAAAAATCGGCAAAGGGATTCTTCAATTACGAAGAAATGAAATAGTGGGACATACAGATTGAAGAAGAATAAGAAAAAACCAGAAAAGAATACCAAGACTACCGCGAAGGTTACAGAAGCTTCCTCGAAGAGCACGAGGAAAGAAGTGCCAAGAACTCCAAGCCTTCTGACTAAAAAGCATGACTTACAAAAAGTGGAAGTCCCGCGCTCTCAAGAGAGTTATAAATCTGACAAAGCCCTCGTGTACTTGGTGGGTGAAGCTCCTATGGTTGAGCAATACGCAGAATTGTGTATAGCTCATGGGTACGACGTGTGCGTTTCATGGAATGAACCACTTACGAAAAAACAAAACACTTTATCTCCCGGCATCATAATTTCAAGTACTGTTCCAGAAAATATATCCGTAGCGATTGAATTAACAAACATCGATGTTCTCACAAAGAAAAAGAATCTTGAAAAGTTGGCAAAAGCATTACCAGAGACTGCGCCAATTCTCTCTTCGTCTATAACCATAACAGCAACAGAACAGTCCGCTTGGATAGCAGGGAAACACCGACTTGTCGGTATCGCTGCGCTGCCAACATTCATCGATAAACCGCTGGTCGAGGTCGCACCGACAATCTATACACCGATGGAAACTTTAGAAGTCGTTTCACGGTTTTTCCTTACACTAGGCAAAGAAATTGAGATCGTGCAAGATAGAGTAGGTATGGTTTTACCGCGAATTTTGTGTCAAGTCATCAACGAAGCGGCATTTGCAATAACAGAAGACATCGCTGCACCTGACGATATTGACAAAGCATTAACACTTGGCATGCACTTCCCGCTGGGCCCGATCGAATGGGCTGAGCAAATCGGACTGGATCAGGTGTATGCCGTTCTCAAAGCACTTCATACCGATTTACAAGAAGAACGCTACCGCATTGCCCCCATATTAAAACAAATGGCCCTGACGGGTGTATGGTGGAAACAATCATCAACTCACTAACCATAAGAGATGAAACTATGAAACTGATTTATCGTTTTTTCGTTCTGACATGTATTGTCACCGGTATTGTTTTTTCACAACCGAAACTTTCTCTCGACAAACCTGAAGTCGATCTTGGGAAAATGTATGGTGGTGAAAAGAAAAAAGGAAAGATCGTACTGAAGAATATTGGCAACGACACTCTGCGCATTTCTATCCAACCTACATGCGGATGTACGACAGTAAAACAACCAAAAGCATTTCTCCTTCCCGGGGAATCTGACGTTGCAGAATTAGAATTTAACTCCGCCGGATATCGCGGAAAAGTAGAAAAGCATGTCAACATCACTACCAACGATCCGACGTCGCAATTTATGATTGTCAAATTACTCGCAGACGTAAAAGAAATACTTCAACCGATCAGCGGATCAAATATGCTTTGGATGAATAATATAACGATTGGGAAACCTGTAACACAAATAATGGCAGTGAAGAATGTATCAGGATCACCACTTGCCATTCAAGGAGACAGTGTTTCGTCGGCATCCATTTCCATTCAAATGGAGAAAAAGACTTTACAACCCGACGATACACTCAACATACAGGTAACGGTAGTACCGAATAAACCCGGTTATTCCAATGAACATTTTTATATTATAACGAACCATAAGATTCAGCCGGTTGTAGAAATACGAGTTACCTATATTGGAATCAAAGAGAATTGAAGACACATCGTCAATCAATCCATGAGGCATTGCTCCTGATTGCCGCAGCAACAATACTGGGATTCGCTTACACATTTGTGACGAAACAAGGGTTCTTTTCTGAGAAAAAACCAGCTTTTTCTGCGGCAACCGCCAACTTGGAAATGATCTCATTAGAAAAGGCGAAAGAATTATATGAATCACAGAGCGCACTCTTCATCGATGCTCGACATGACTTCGAATATAAAATTGGACACATCCATGGAGCCATCAACATTGCATTGAAGGAGATCGATACACACCGCGTCTGGTTAGAAAACATACCAAAAGAAAAAATGCTCATCGTTTATTGCGACGGTGCTGAATGTAACTCCAGTATAGAATTGGCGCTTAAATTGATGGAATTGAAATTTACCAATGTGAAAGTTTTTTTCGGCGGATGGCAGGAGTGGAAAGCAAACAATTTACCTATTGATAAAGAATAGAATCCTTCGGTAGATGAGATACTATATTCTCGCTTGCCTTCAGATCAACGAGTAAAAAACATGAAATCGATTCTCACGAACACTATCCTCATTCTTCTTGTCCGGGTTTTTCTTGGAGGATTATTCATCGTTGCGAGCTTAGATAAGATAGTTGACCCTGCTGCATTTGCAGCGTCTATTCTTAATTACAAAATTGTGGGACCAACGCTGGCAATGGTGATCGCAACGATTCTCCCTTCTTTGGAATTACTCTGCGGGTTAAGTCTCATTCTCGGTTTGTATCCGCGCACAAGTGCACTATTCATCACCTTTATGCTTGTTGGATTTACCATTCTCATAACTTCCGCCCTTCTACGCGGGCTGGATATCTCGTGCGGATGTTTCACCCAAGATCCAAACGTCAGCAAAATCGGATATATTAAAATTTTAGAGAATGTCGGAATGATTATGCTGGGAGTGTTGTTACTGTTTGTTCAGAATTACGGCATAACACTTACGCAGTTCTTCCCGCAACAGAAAAATGCACCGAGCGATAAGATTTGAGTTTGTTTTGAACATCGAACTCCATTGAAATAGAAAATGCTTCTCCTCAAAGTTGACGAAGAAATTGTATTAAAAATATTGGAGATGGACGATGCAGCTACCTTGTTTGATCTGGTCGAAAACAATCGTTCCTATCTTCGGGAATGGGTTCCGTGGGTAGATACCAACGCCACAATAGAAGAAAGCAAAGCATTCATTCAATCGACACGAGAGCAGCATGAACAAAACCTCGGTTTCCAGTGCGGTATATGGTTCCACAATCAGCTTGTTGGTGTAATCGGCTTCCAACGTATCGATTGGATGAATAGAAATATAGAGATAGGATATTGGCTCAATGCAGAACATCAAGGATTTGGGATTGTCACAAAATCATGCCAGACTTTGGTGGATTATGCATTCAATGAGTACCAACTCAATCGCGTCCAAATTCGTTGTGCAACCGGAAACAAAAAGAGTTGCGCCATTACAGAGCGGCTCGGCTTTATGAAAGAAGGAATAACACGACAAGCCGAATTCCTCTATGATCATTATGTAGATCTCTTCATGTATGGGATGACCGCCGATGAATGGAAAGTCCGGCACAGTATTGAGACACATAGAGATGTATAAGAAATCGATACAGCATTATGGGATCCAGAAATGCATTAAAAGTGATTCATCACATTAGCATATTTCAAATCTAAACCCTATTTTGATTAACATAAAAACGGCATCGAATCCATAACTTTTTATTCACCAATTAAAAAGGATCCTCATATGAAAGCTTCTCGTTTTTTCTGTCTCCTCCTCGTTTGTCTTTTCATAGTTGCCCTGCCTGCACAAGCCCAGTTGAAAAAGCGTGTAGCGGTGTCGCGTTTTGAAGATCGTTCTGGCAGCGGCTATCACTCACTCGGCGAAGGTATCGCTGATATGCTGGTGACCGCACTCGTGAAATCCGGCAAGTTTGCGGTTATCGAGCGGCAGGAGATCGACCGAATCATCCATGAACAGCAATTTGGAACATCCTTTATGGTCACACCGGAAACCGCACCAAAGGTTGGACAGCTCCTCGGTGCAGAATTGTTTATCGTAGGCAGTGTTTCAGAATTCGGCCAGAAAGAAAGTAATATTAGCGGTGGTATGTCGATTCTCGGCGGTGGAGTTTCTACAAAACAATCACGCGCAGTTATCGATATTCGTCTCATCAACACAAGCACCGGCGAGATTGTTGCAGCAGAAAGCGAAGAAGGCACCGAGTCCTCCACCGGTATTTCTGTTCGTTATGAAGACATCGATTTCAGCAATCAGAATTCGTGGAATGATACCGACATCGGCAAAGCAGCACGCGAAGCTATCAACGGCTGCGTCAAACTGATTGCGGAAAAGATGGAGAAGATACCATGGTCGGGAAAGATTTTGAAAATGAATGCCGACGGTACGGTGCTGATGAAACCCGGCTCTGAAGGAAAAGTGAAACCAGGCATGGAATTCTTCGTGTTCCGCAAGGGTGAGGAAGTGAAAGATCCAGACACCGGAATGATCCTTGGTTCTGAAGAGTCAAAGGTCGGCAAGATTCAAGTGGTAGAAGATGCATTGATGGGTAAAGCCGCTAAGGCGAAAGTGCTTGAAGGTACCAATTTTCAAGTCGGCGATATTGTGCGAGATAAAGAGAAATAAACAAAATAAATAACATCAAACAGCCAGGGCAGTTATATTCGGACTGCCCTTTTTTTATTGAATCGCGTTTTCCACATTCCTTCTTCATGAGAGCCTCATCTCAGAAATGGATCACTCCCTTTTTATCAAATCATTTTCTTATCTTAATACAGCAATGATACACATTCCACATACTATCCTGACAGCGAGGTGTTTATGAATGGTTCCATCAATTTTCTTTTTCATCTCATCGGTTTTGGATTTATATTCACAGCGCTTTTAGGGGGATGGATTCTTGAGCGAAGAATCAAGGCGGAGAAGGTATGGAATCAGAAACTCTTCGTCGGAAAAATCAACCGCCGTTTCGGCTTGCTTTCTCCCATCGCCTCCATCATCATGCTTCTTACAGGTATCGTGAATATCTTCAACTTGTACAACGGTAATATTAACCTCTGGTACACTGAAGGATGGTTGATCGCAAAAATCATCCTTTTTGCCTTCCTTCTCATTAATGGAGCTGTCTTCGGACCCATACTCGTCCGGAGGCGTACAAAATTGATGCAAGGGATATCAGAGAAAACCGCACCTGAAGATGCCGAAGCGACTATCAAGATTATGAATAAAAGCATTTCAACGTTTTACCTTGTCCAATTCCTCCTCCTGATGATCATTCTATATCTTTCTGTAGCGGGTGGAGGAAAACATCCGGGCATCATCTAAATAGTATTATTGAAAGGAGAAACCCCATGAATCAGAAAACAAGGATGGATCATACACTGATCACAACAAATATTCAACTTGACGGGTATCATGTTGTGAAAAACCTTGGTGTTGTTCGTGGGATCATTGTACGATCGCGATCGCTCCTCGGAAATATCGGGGCTGGATTTCAGATTCTTTTCGGAGGCAACATCAGCCTCTACACCCAGTTGTGCGAGCAGACTCGCAGGGATGCATACGAGCTCATGATACTTCATGCTGAAGAACTCGGTGCGAATGCTGTACTTGCTTTTCGCTATGACGCGACTGAAATCGCTGCCGGTGTGACAGAAGTATTAGCGTACGGAACAGCGGTAATAGTGGAAAAAATCTAACGTAAAAAATTTCTGCGCGGCGGCGCATTCACCACCCAGAAATAATGCCTCTTAGTTTCATCCAATCAATACATCGCTGCGCCCAACTGATGACAGGCCCTCTGTCTTCCAATAACGCAAAGCCGTGTCCGCCTTTTTCGTAAATATGCATTTCTGCCGGAACTCCATGAGCACGAAGAGAAGTATAAAGATTGATACTCTGTGATACAGATACGCGATCATCATCGCCGGCATGGACGATGAATGCCGGTGGAGTGTCATTGTTAATTCTATTGATAAAGGCATCATACGTACCATACACTAGTACCATAAAATTTGGCTGACAACTTACAGAGTCAACCCAATCATTCAGAACGGACTTCATCTGATGCGTTGCTACATTTACGGAAAGATGCGCTCCGGCAGAGAAACCCATCACGCCCACGTTATCAGAATTGATGCCAAATTCTTTGGCTCTGCTTCGAACCAAACTCAATGCCCGCTGAGCATCTTGCAATGCAATATCATTATTGAGCCGGTACGTAAGGACAAACGCAGCGATTCCATTGTTATTCAACCACTTGGCTATTGTATAACCCTCTTTTTCAATGACAATCTGACGATACCCACCTCCCGGGAACACAAGGACTGCCGGATGATTCGTATCGCTCTTCATCGGCAAGAACACTGTCAGGTCTGGCTGATACACTTCCGTAACATTATTGCCTTTTTTTGTGTTCTGTTGATGTTCCAATCCCGGTGTCCCAGACGGCCAAAGCTGAATGACTCGATTTTGTGACAAAGCTACCGAGATAGTTATATACAAAAGTATTCCGCCAGCAACGAACAATCTCATTATTGAGCGCTCCCTTGATTTTTTATATACTCCACTCGCACCGGATTTGTTTTATCATACTTTTTTATTACCAAGTACTTCAATTCCGTATCGCCTGCATTTCGAATTCCATGTTCAACATTAGATGGGCAGTAGAAACTTGTGTACGGTCCGGCTGGCGTCCATTGTCCTTTTAAATATAATTCCGCATTTCCTTCAAGAATAAAGAAAAATTCGTCTTCCGAATGGATGTGGGGAGGATGAGTCGCTTGATGAGGTGCGACTACACTCATCTTCAAAGTTTTCCCGTCTGCAAAATTTGGATCAGCAAACCAGTATTGATATCCGGCTTTGGTCTTTTCTATTTTATCAATAGAAAATTTGTTGATGCAATTTTTTATGGTATATTTCATCGTATCAACAGCACCTCCGGCTTCTATTTTCGGTTGACTCACTGCTATACAGAAGTAAATACTCCCTAATAGCATATGATAACCAATCAATCGAATCATCTTTTGCATTTTTGAATCTCCTATAGTATGATAACGTTTGCTTAAAGATAGTATTCATTATTTGCGTGTTTTCCAATATGTGTTATGGAAATGAATCTGAGAAAAGAAGAACTCATGAGGGAATGGTTCATCCATGTATAGAGATGGATTTACTTCCTATTCATAGCGAAGAGACTCGATCGGATCAAGGTTTGCAGCTTTCCATGCAGGATACACACCAAAGACCACGCCAACAAATGTCGTGATGCCAAATCCAATAAGCGCCCAATTTAAAGGGAAAACGGGAGGGAAATGAAATGCAAGCGCGGTAATATTCCCGCCTAGGACTCCCAACAAGATACCGATAATTCCCCCTATCTGGCACAAAACGACAGCTTCCGTAATAAACTGAGCAAGAATATTTGAGCGCCGCGCACCGATCGCCTTGCGAATACCAATCTCTCTCGTGCGCTCCGTAACAGAGACAAGCATAATATTCATAATCCCAATACCCGCAGCAAGAAGTGAAACAAAACTTATAAAACCGACTCCCATTTTTACGTACATAATAAACTCGTTAAATGTTTCAATCAGTGAGTCATTTGAGAAAATCGTAAAATCATCTTCTTCGCCTGGTGATACATTACGCACCGTCCGGAGGAGCATGCGTGCTTCTTCGACACAATCATCATAGACTTCCGCATTTTTCGCCTTGATCATAATATGTATGCTGCGAAGTTTCCCGTACTCGTTCAAAAACGTGCTCAATGGTACGACAACGAAGTTATCTGAATTTCCACCCAGAGATGAACCCTTTTGATCAAACGTCCCTATGACCTGATACCGTTCATCGCCAATACGAATCTCACTTCCGACAGCACCGCCATGCGGATATAGTTTCTTTGCTACATCATCGCCAAGAATGGCTACAAAGGTACTATGTCGCATATCATCCTCTGAAAGGCTGCGCCCTTCTTTGATTGTCCAATTATTCGTTGGTATTCCTTCTGGTTCTTCTCCTCCAATATTCACACTCGGGTTTGTTTTCAGTGAACCATATTGAATGATTTGACCGCCTTTCCAAGATTCCAAGGCAACATATTGGGCAAGCGTCATCTTCTCCTTGACGATGAGTCCTTGGTCATATCGGATGTCTTTCCTTTTCATTGCTTTGAGCCATTGTGAACGATTCGCCATCACCGGCTGTTTCTGAATCTGGAAAGTATGAGAACCGAGATTACTGAGACCATTTTCAATACTATTCTGCAGCACCTGAAGGGCTGTCATGACACCAATAATAGAGAAGACTCCAACGACGATGCCAAGAAGCGTTAGCGTCGAACGAAGTTTATTGGAACGTATTGCCGTCAAAGACATTTTAAATATTTCAGAGAAATTCATGAGTCACATTAAAAGTAAAACGGTTAAAGAATTAAGTTTTCCCTATTCATATCTTAATGCGTCAATCGGATCAAGATTTGCAGCTTTCCACGCGGGATAGACGCCAAACACAACTCCGACAAACGTGGTAATCACAAATCCAATCAATGCCCAATCAATAGGGAATACTGGCGGAAAATGGAATAGGAGCGCAGTAAGATTTCCGCCCAGCACACCAACGGCGATACCAATCACACCGCCAATCTGACAAAGAATGACAGCCTCGGTAATAAATTGTGCCAAAATATTTGAGCGTCGAGCACCGATGGCTTTTCGAATTCCAATTTCCTTGGTCCGTTCTGTAACGGAAACAAGCATAATATTCATAATACCGACCCCCGCTGCAATCAGTGAAATAAAACTCATAAAACCCACGCCAAGTTTTACGTAGAGTATAAAATCATTGAACGTAGCAATAAGTGAGTCATTCGAGGAAATAGAAAAATTATCTTCATCGCCGGGAGCAACTTTTCGTATCGTGCGGAGAATCATCCGCGTCTCCTCAACACAATCATCGTACGTTCTCGGGCCTTTGGCTTTGACCTTAATATAGACACTGCGTATCTTGCCGTATTGTTGAAGGAATGTACTGAGTGGTACAATCACCTTGTTTTCATCATCCCCGCCTAACGCGGAACCTTTCGGTTCAAACGTTCCAATGACTGTATAACGCTGAGTACCTACTCTTATAATACTGCCAACTGCACCGCCGTGAGGAAACAGTTTCTTCACAACATCAGCCATGAGAAGTGTAACG
>PLMS01000015.1 GCA_003142575.1 Ignavibacteriota bacterium | reverse complement strand
TCCGGAGCCCCGATCGGGAAGTCAAGGGCTGGTAAGGTTCTTCGCGTTGCCTCGAATTAAACCACATGCTCCATCGCTTGTGCGGGCCCCCGTCAATTCCTTTGAGTTTCAACCTTGCGATCGTACTCCCCAGGTGGAATACTTAATGCGTTAGCTTAGACACCGAGCCTTGCGGCCCGACATCGAGTATTCATCGTTTAGGGCGTGGACTACCAGGGTATCTAATCCTGTTTGATCCCCACGCTTTCGAGCATGAGCGTCAGTAGCAGACCAGTTGACTGCCTTCGCCATCGGTGTTCTTCTAGATATCTACGCATTTCACCGCTACACCTAGAATTCCATCAACCTCTTCTGCACTCAAGATTAGCAGTATCGATGGCAGTTCTCAGGTTAAGCCTAAGAATTTCACCACCGACTTACCAACCCGCCTGCGCTCCCTTTACACCCAGTAAATCCGGACAACGCTAGCATCCTACGTATTACCGCGGCTGCTGGCACGTAGTTAGCCGATGCTTTTTCTTGAGGTACATTCAATCTCGCCTATAGCGAGAAGTTATTCCCTCATAAAAGGAGTTTACGACCCGTAGGGCCTTCATCCTCCACGCGGCGTCGCTGCGTCACCCTTTCGGGCATTGCGCAATATTCCTCACTGCTGCCTCCCGTAGGAGTCTGGNNTCGTCCTCTCAGACCAGCTACCCATCGTCGGCTTGGTGGGCCGTTACCTCACCAACTACCTAATGGGACGCAGGTTCATCCAAAGGCACCTTGCGGCATTTAATTCCAATACAATGCTATATCGGAAAATCATCGGGCATTAGCCTCGATTTCTCGAAGTTATTCCCGTCCTCTGGGCAGATTACCTACGTGTTACTCACCCTTGCGCCGGTTTACTCAAGATATTGCTACCTCTTTCTCCCAAGACTTGCATGTGTTAGGCACGCCGCCAGCGTTCGTCCTGAGCCAGGATCAAACTCTCCATTGTAGAATTTTTATATTCTCAATTTCAAGTCTGATGACCTAATCTCTGAGTCGTTAGACTTTTCGAATAGGGTTGAAACCCAGCTAAATTGACATTTGTCGTGCACACTTTTTCAAAGAACATCCTTACGATAAAAATGCCCATCTTCAATGGGCATTCAAAATTTTTCTCTAAGGAACCTTCCGCCTTTATCGTGCGGGTTTATAATATAGCATTTCAATTCTTAAATGTCAACACCTATTTCTCAGGAAATGAAAATAGTTTATCGTTGACGCAAGATTTCTTGTCGGACTTGCTTTTCTAACCGAAGGTGCTCTTCAGCTGAAATTTTAAACCTGTCTCGCAGGATATCCAACCGATCTAGATCTTGGGGGGTAATCGTTCCACTTCTCCAGCTGTCAACAATGGCCTGTAAATAAATATCAAGCTGAACTTCCTGTTCTAAGTTCTCATGCTCGTCATCACTGATTCCCATCGCCTTTCGAAGGATTATTAAAATAGCGTTTTCATCCTTGCTTAGCGCGCCGTCTGACCATGCATGTTTAAGTGCCTGTGCGTACGCCTGAATAGAAACGATAGGTATTGTCGGTGGAGTTTTTGTTTGTATGTCAAGCCGTTTTTTTTCTTGCTCTTGCTGCCGCCGAGACTTTTCTTCTTCTTGCTGCCGTCGAGACTTTTCTTCTTCGTGTTGCCTACGAGATTTCTCTTCTTCCTGTTGCCGATGAGATTTTTCTTCTTCTTGCTGCCGTCGAGACTTCTCTTCTTCCTGTTGCCGACGAGATTTTTCTTCAACCTGGTGCCGTGTTTCTTCCACCAGACGCTTGCTCGCTAACTCCGTTTGTCGTTGGTCTTCCAGTGCTTGGCGTTCAGCCATTCCTGCACGCTTTTTTTCTTCTTCAACAAGCTTATCGTTGACAGCAGAAGATGAGGCATCCGCCACATCTTTCTTTTTCTGCTCAAGAATCTTGCGCTTGAGTTCCTCAACTTTTCGACGTTGTTCGTCCAGATCCGGCATTGTTTAGAAGCAATTCACTTTATTCATGGTTGAAACGAATTTGATACCTGATAATTCCGTACTAATTGAATATATTCAAATCATCCCCGAATGTCAACGAATCCGACAGCCTCTTTACTTTCGCACTAAAAACCGCCAGATCATGGTTTATCTGGTAACTCGCTGAAAGCGCTTCCGAACAGGTCATCGGCGATCTCAGAGGAGTCTACGAAATCGTGAAATTCGAGTCCCTCCTGTTTCTTTCGCCTCAGGTAAAACAGCATCAAAGAAATCGCTGCTCCGGCAAATAATCCAATCAGAACATATTTCTTCATCGATTCTCTTTGTCTGTGGAAGTGAAATTAAACCATTAATGACTTCCTCTGAGTATGAGATGCTGATCTTTTAATCACTACCAATACGAAGAAGTCGGACCGGGTTATGCCGCAGGTGGCGGTGTTGGCTGTGTTTCTCCTTCGGCCATTTTTGCTTTCACGTCCTGAACCTCATTGCGAATTTCCTGCGCCTTCTTTTTCAGGTTTGCCATGTGCTTCCGAAGACGCACACCTGCCGATTTATTTTCCTTTATATAAAATTTCTCGAAGTCCGCTTTGAATGTTGCTACGAGATCCAGCAGTTCTTGATACCGATCCATCTTGGTGCTCCTATCGATTATTTACGCTTGTTAGTTGTAAACTTCTACCTAAATTTGGAATAATCAAATTACTCATTTAATTGAATGCGAATTTCTCCATTGGATGAAATATGAAAAATGGAATTTCAACGTATTCACAGTTTTAATGTGTTGATTACATTAAAATTTCGCCAGTAAGATACGCATTTGATTTGGAGAAGTCAAAGAGAATTGGCGAATTTTTTGTAAAATCACGATTATGAATTGAAGAGGCATTAAAGAGAAGACTCTTACGTTCCATGCCCAGATCTTCGTTACCCTCAATTGCAACAAATCTGACACAACACTTACAAAACTGAGCATATAAGTCCCCTCAGGACATCATAATCGATAAAGTCCTGATGATAGATTCGTTTCGCGGTATGAGTTGAACTATTCGCTATGTAACGAAAATGTAACCAGCTATTGTTTGGCAATGAGCTTCTTATCAAGCTCATCCATTTTCTTCACTAACTTCTTTAGATTCTCTGCCATCCCTCCGACAACGTAAAGAAAGTAAAGAAAAAAGACAACGATGAAAAAGCTAGCGATAGTGGATAGAGTTATTGTGGTTGTTCCCATAAGGATTCCTTTCATAACATGGTGAGTAAGAGTTGTTGAAGAAAGTACGGAAGAGAATCCGTATCATCGATATGTTTGAATGAGGCATAACTTCGTGCAGAGTTGGCGATGAACAACTGAGATTTTCGGCTTCGGAGATTTCTTATAGAACACAAAGTTCCTATGACTGCTCCTTGTTTATTGAGACAACCACTGGCTGTGAATCTACAAAGATACAACGATTTTGTCAAGCATCATGTAAACTTACTCGTATGATGAGACACTCAAGACTTTAACCATAGGTTCAGCAAGTTTATAGAAATAACCATTGGCAACCGCGCACACGCTTTCAAGTATCTTAGAACGTATTTTATTCGATTTCTTTTTAATGATTATCGTCGGGTTTCGGAAAGATTATCGAGATACGCTTCGCTACATAATCAGCCGAAAGAGGCTTTACAAGATACGCTGAAACTTTGTATGAAAGGAGTTCTCGAACAAGAACCATTTCACTATGTGAAGTAACTATGACAACTGGTAAGTTTCGATATTCGCGAATGGAACGGATCGCCTTGAGAGTTTCTTTTCCATTCATGACTGGCATTTCGTAATCGAGAAAAATAATATCCGGTTTTTCTGTGGAGAGTTTTTTGAGCGCGTCTTTTCCGTGTACCGCTTCGATAATCTGTGCGTCAAATGCCTTGGTTAAAATTTTCCCCAGGAGCATTCTGCTTTCAAGACTATCATCAACGATAAACGCTTTCATCAACATCTTGACCCAAAAAATGTGATACTATTCTTTTCAATATAGCAACCTCTACTGTTAATCGCAATCTTTAGAGCTGTAATATCCCTGGCTCACATGCTCGACAACTCACAGGCTCACCTGCTCCACTTCTTGCTTCTCAAACCAAATTCTTATATAAGGTGGAACATTTTTTAACTACAGGGACAATTTGGTGCATGTTCTTAGCTTATGCATCTTCCCTTTTATAAAAAAATGGTGCTTACTCCCATTAGTCGTTCGACTGCGGTTTACACCGATCAATTCCTTTCGTGCTTCGCGGCGGAAACGACCGCTGCAGCTTGACAAATTGCCGCGTGATTGTTGCAATTATATTGGATTTCATCTATAATATTAGCAGTTCAATAAATTATAACACGGCAACTTCGTTTATCGGCGGGCGGTGTATGCAATTCCCGGCTGTGCCGGTACAAGATTGGAAGAGAAGGACAGCGCCCGTGACATAAGGCAGAAAGGAAAAAAAATCATGAATTTCTTTGATGATAAGATTGCAGAAAGGCTTGGAGGAATCAATTTCGGAAAGGTTACAGAGATTTACAAATTCGAACTGATCAAACGAGCCAAGGCAGCGGCGAAAATTGCGCACCCTGAATTATCCATAATTGACATGGGTGTCGGAGAGCCCGACTGGCCAGCAGATCCTCTTGTTGTAGAAACCCTATCACAGGAAGCAGGAAAACCAGAAAATCGTTGGTATGCAGATAACGGCATCCCTGAATTTCAACATGCCGCTGCGGAATATTTGCACAAGGTGTACGGATTGCACATTGAAAATCCGATAGAGCATATAGTTCATGGAATAGGATCAAAACCAATTCTTGCATTACTTCCAATTTGCTTGATCAATCCAGGAGACATTTTTCTCACAACTGTACCCGGATATCCGGTATCAGCGACCTATACAAAATATCTCGGAGGTGAGGTATTCAACCTTCCTCTCCTTGAGTCCAATTCATTTCTACCGGATTTAGAATCTATTCCGCCTTCCATTTTGAAAAGATCAAAAGCGCTCTACATGAATTATCCAAATAATCCTACCGGCGCTACGGCAACGCCTGAATTTTTCAAGCACGCGGTTGACTTCGCACACCGAAATGGAATCGTTATTATTCACGATGCTCCCTATAGTGCGCTGACCTACGATGGTTATAAACCGTTAAGTTTTTTATCTGTCGATGGAGCCATGGATGTTGGTGTCGAAGTCCATTCATTATCGAAAGCGTTCAACATGACGGGCTGGAGAATAGGTTTCGTTTGCGGAAATTCCAAAGCCGTCAAGGCCTATGCAACGGTGAAAGACAACACTGATTCAGGACAGTTCCGTGCGATTCAGAAAGCAGCGATACAGGCTTTCAGTCATTTGGAGATCACACAGGCAACCGTAGAAAAATATTCGAGAAGATTCGATCTTCTAGTCCATGCATTGTGCGAAGTGGGATTCAAGGCAAAGAAGCCAAAAGGATCATTCTATTGTTATGTCCATGCACCTATTGGCACGGAAGATGGTAAAGTATTCAAAACAGCATCAGAGTTTTCGGATTTCCTCATTCGATCAGCCTTGATTTCAACTGTTCCATGGGATGATGCAGGGAACTACATCCGATTCTCAGTAACATTTGAAGCCGATTCCATCAAACGCGAAAAAGAAGTGCTTGATGAAATGAAAAATCGGATAAAAAAATTAAAATTGAAATTCTAAAACAGACGCCGGAATACGTTGGCACATGAAGAGCCGCCGCAAAGAAAAAAAGAAAGAAGAAAATGCTATGAAATTCCATAAATACCACGGGCTTGGAAACGACTACATCGTCATTGATCCAAGGGAAACAAACATATCGTTAGACGAGTCGACCATCAGACTCATTTGCCATCGAAATTACGGAATTGGATCTGACGGAATATTGTATGGCCCTGAAATAAAAGATAATTCTTTCAAACTGAGAATATTCAATCCAGACGGAAGCGAAGCAGAAAAGAGCGGCAATGGATTAAGAATATTTTCTCGTTACTTATGGGACGTTGGGTTGGTGCAAACAAATCCGTTTATCATCAATACCATCGGTGGAAATGTACAATCTGAAATACTGGAGAACGGCGATGTAATCAAAATCGAGATGGGAAAGGTTTCATTTCTTGCTTCAGACATTCCTCTCAAGGGAGAAGAAGGAGAAGTTCTCAATAGGAATTTCGTGATACAAGGAAAATCCTTCCGATACTGTGCTGCGAATATCGGAAATCCTCATTGTGTCGTTCTGTGCGACGAGATATCTCCCGAACTTGCTCAAGAGTACGGGCCGCACATTGAGAAGAATGCAATCTTTCCCAGAAAAACCAATGTTCAGTTCATGAAAATTATTGATAAAAAACATATACAGATTGAAATTTGGGAAAGAGGTGCCGGATATACTTTAGCATCGGGAAGCAGCAGTATAGCTTCATCAGCAGTTGCTTATAAATTAGGTCTGTGCGAAAACAACATAACTGTGAAAATGCAAGGCGGGGATCTTAATATTGAATTCACGCATGATTTCAGGGCAACAATGACCGGCCCCGTGATAGCAATCTGTGATGGAATACTAAAAGAAGATTTCTTTAAAAAAAGCAAAAGATAAGATCGCTGCCCCTCCACATTGGCAGTAAAAACGACATGTGTCATAATTCAAGTAGGTATGTGCCATTTGCGTTGCAGAATATTGTATCGACACTAATCGACATTGATCTCATAGGTAGACTGTGACTCATAATAAGTTCAAATACGCGATTTTGTTTGCATGCTCTGTTCTGATTCTGTTCAGCGAATCGATTCTCGCCCAGTCCAGTCCTCCGCTTCTGTCGAACGACCCGGGTACTCCCGGTCCCGGGAATTGGGAAATCAACATTCTCACTTCTCTGGAGCGTTCCAATGTCAACGACGAATGGCAGATTCCACTCTTCGATTTCAATTATGGTGTAGGAGAGCGCTGGCAGCTCACGGCGTCGATACCTTTTGTGATTAGTCAAGAGAAAGGCGCCGGGGTTAAGCGTTCTTTTAATGGGATTGAGACGCGTGTCAAATACCGTTTCGTGGATAACCCTGGTACAACAGGGTCTAACTTTTCTTTTTTTCCGAAAGTCAATTTTTCTTTCGTGGAAGAGAAGAGCACAAAATGGAGTCTTCCGGTGGAATGGCATCGTGAGTGGTCGCATTTTGGCTTGACGGCCGAAGTCGGGCACAACTGGGTCAACAGTGAATCGGATGGGTGGGAAGGTGGTGTTGGGGCTGCTCTGTTGTTGGATCCCGTTTCTCTTCTTGCAGAATGGCACACGGAACTGCGGGAAGCCCCGTTTGGCCTGCGCGACCAAATTCTCTCCGTCGGTTTCACATGGGAATGGTCAAAAACCGTTTCATTGATCGGGTCCTTCGGCAAGAACCTGCAAGGTCATGAAGAAACACCCACTATTGGGAGCTTGGCGGGGTTTCAATTCCGTTTCTAAGATATGAAGAACAGGACGATTCTCGATATGCGCCACACAAGGACGATGGATTTCTGAAATCATACAGAAATCACTGGCAGGGGCCGGACAGTGATGAGGCACAATACCATAAAAGAAGTCTATTCCATTTCCCTCAAGAACTCCCCAACTTCTTCCGTTCCGCTTCGCACATTCATCTTCTCGATGTTCTTTATGTATCGTTGATATCTTGCTTCGTCAGAAACAAGTTCTTGAATAATAGAGGGGAGTTTGGCGATGTTGCGTTCAAAGATGCCAAGTTCGTTATCGCGGACGAACTCCATGTTGCCCAATTCTTGTTCCCAGAGATAGTCATTGATGATGGGGACTTTTTTCATGATCAGTATTTCCGTAATCGTCGAGGCACCGCACTTGGTGATCACGATATCCGAAGAATTGAGAAGTTCATACACAAAATCGACGAACGCAAAGACTTTCAAAGACGGATAGTGTCGCTGCAGCTCAAGAGCGCCGGCATGGAGTTCTTTGTTCTTGCCGCAGACGATGGCGATCTCAACATCCAGCGAAGCGTGCAGCAAGTGCCGGAGAATCGACTTTCCATGCGGAATGCCGTCACCTCCGCCTATGATGAGGACGACTTTCTTCTCAGGGGCGAAGCCAAACTTTTGTTTCACCTTCGTTATTTCTGCGGAGGAGAGAGGTGCTGAGAATTGTTTGTCGAGAATGAATGGAAAGACTCGAAGTTTCGATGCGGGAATTTTTCGTTTCTGAACGCAATCTTCTTTCAAGCGTTCGCTAAAAACGATATACCGCTCTTGCTCTCTCTGGAACCAGAGAGGATGTGCAGTGAATGGATCGGTGACGACCGTAATCACCGGGATATCGTACCGTAATTCTTTCAGAATATCCAGCACGGGCGCGATGAGAAAGAAGTGGAATATAACGATCTTTGCGGGGCGTTCTTCGTCGATGCGCTTTTTGAGATACGGTTTCATGAAAAAACTGGATATTGCGGCGTTGCAATGTCTGATCAGTGAAAATTTATTTGTGGCATAGAGGAATTCATAGCACAGTTTCGAGCGTGCCTGCAAGAGCCGATAGCCGTCTTCAAGGATGTAACGCGCAACGGAGTTTGCATTCACGATGCCGTCGACGAGCACAGGTTCGACGGTACTTCCATGTGCTGAAGAAAGATAATGTGCAATCGAGCTGGCAGGGGCAAAATGTCCGCCGCCGGTCTTAAGATAGAGGAGAAAATATTTCTCTTTTTGGTTTTGCATTCAATCGATCTGTCGCAGCGGGAGCGGCCAGGGAGAACGGCTTACCGTTCCAACGGCGAATTGCTGCTCGTCATTTTTCCTGTTTCCAGTATTTCCATGATTTTTGTTGTGCCGAGTTTTCGCGCTTTCAAAAATCCGGACCAGGCTATATCGGCGATATGTCCCTCGTGCAGCATTTCAAACAACCATTGGTGCGTATAGTCGGGATCCTTTTGCTCCATTCCGGCATGAATTTCGTTCAGCCACTGACGGTTGAAGCGTTCCTGCGAACCGATCGTCGGCGTCATGATGATAGGGATACCGAGCCCCGCATAGAACGCCAGCTCGCTCGGTTTTGTCCAGAGGATATCGGTCTCGCGCATCGCCGTGTTGAATTGTTGGAAATACTCATCAAGTGTTTCCGCAGAGAGAACCCGGATGTTGTCCGACCCGATGTCTTTCTTGATATCGCGGAAATAGGAAACCACCTCAGGACGGATGCCGGCAATAAGGTTCAACCGCATCGTTCCTGCGCGGATTCTCTCTTTGACACTCATGGCAATCCGACCGCCGATTTCTTTTTGTGCTCCTGCTCCGCCAACTGAGTAGGTGATGGTGAGCGGGCGCTTGGTACGGAGAGTGCAGTTCTTTTTCCCAAGAAACTGTTCTACGCTTCGCCGGTGATTCGTCCAGAACCTGTCGTTCGGATCAAGAATGCATAACCGCTGACCGACGTCCGATTTTATTATGGCAAGATTTTTTCCGAGGAGGTCGAGTGGAAGAGGAAATCCCGTCAGGAAAATTCTTTCTTCCGGCACACCATACGATTTCAGTCGCTGCGCCGCTTTGCCGCATGGAGCGAAATAATTAACGCGGCTTTCCCACGGCTGCTTCGCCACCCATACCCGGTTGATATCTGCATCGCAAATAATGCAATAGATCGGTTCGTGCCCCTGCATATCCGCCGCGATTGCCGGTGCATAGAACGACGTGATCAACGGCAATGGCTTGGTCGAGATCTTCTTCATCATCCCGTCGCAAAGTCCATTCTTGATGTTGCTTTCCAATAGATCGACCTGATATGTGCTGCGCGAGAGATTCCGGATCGGGTAGAATTCTGGTATGTGCATCATCGCGTCTAACATTGCGAAGATCGGTTTGCCGATCACCGGGACGCCTCGCGCCCGGGAAAACGATTCATACACATCCAACAGCCGTTTCCATGATCTCTTTCCTTTCTCGCTCGATCCGTCATTCTTGCCGACGGTGATGAGCCCTCCTTCGGCGATTTCCTTCAACGGAAAGACCGCCCGCTGGTGCCCGTACCCCATATCGGCGGAGACAACCCACGCAGAGATACTTTTCAACGGCTTGGTTGGTTGTTTCTTGGACTTCATAATACACAAAGATACATAATATTTTGTTAGAAGGTTATCGGCATCGGCCGATCATGAGCTCCATGGGCAAAGGCACTTCTCCCTTACCACGTACTCCATTTCTCAATCATCTCAATTTCTCACCGTCTCTCTATTATTGCTTCTAAAAACGAAACTCGTTATACTTTCACCATAGTTCCATCCCCCATGGTCGGCTGACAGAAGATGAATCGCTTTTACTAAAAGAGGATGGATACTATAACCGTAGTGCGTAGAGTATACAATTTTGATAAGCATGAATACTACGAATGATGAATGACAATAGAGAAATATCCGACTATTCTGGAACTTGCCAAAGTTGTGGATCTGAATTACATGGTACGTTTTGCAGTACATGCGGGGAAAAGAAATTTAATCCTAAGCAGGATTTATCAATAATGAAGTTTTTAGAACATGGCATCGATATGTTCATTCATTTTGATTCTAAATTTTTCAAAACCTTTAAAAAACTTTTCTTTTATCCCGGAGTGCTGACAAAATATTATATTTCTGGAAGCCGGGTATTTTACATGAAACCTGTGCAGTTATTTGTTTTTGCCAGTGTTCTATTTTATTTCCTGCTTCCTTCGGCAAATGCTTATTTTTCAGCAGTTGAAGAGTTAAATGGGAAATTTGGGGTTGGGAATATTATTCACTATAACGTCGATAATAAAATCATTGAGAAATCAATGAAGTATCATGCCAGCAAAGAACAAGTGGTACATGGCGTATATGTACAAGCGATACATTCGTCTAAATTATTCCTTTTCTCCATTTTACCTTTTTGGGCTTTCATTCTGTTTGCTTTGTTCTCTAAGTCAAATAAGTTCTATGTTTCACACGTGGTCTTTTCCGTTCACTGTTTTTCATTCTTCATATTAATGCATATGCTTTATTTATCTGTGTTATCATGGTTTATGAACTCGGAACCGCTCACCTATCTGATTCCATTATTTTTCATTTTTGCCTTATATGTTTTTTTTGCTGTCCGTAAGGTTTATCAATCGGGAATAATGGTTGCTCTTATGAAAAGCATGATTGTTTGTTTATCATTTTTAATCCTGTTGGAACTTTATCGTGAATGCATTACAACAATGACTTTGATTTTTTTATAAATAGAAATGCTTGCCAATCCAATCGGTAAACATGCTTTCGGGATCGATACGAGAAGCAATAGATGATCGAGGAGAAACGATGCGAAACCAGTTAGATATAATCATACTTGCGGCAGGATTTGGAACGCGACTATACCCTTTGACATCAAACCTTCCAAAGGCTTTCCTAGAAGTAGGACACAAGACAATCCTTGACAGAATCATGAGCCGGGTAATTCTGATTGATAGCCACTATAGAATCTTTCTTATCACGAATTCGAAATTCTATTCTCACTTTGAAACGTGGGCAGCAACCTTCAAACATTCGCACCATCTCAATGGCGATATTTTCGTGTTGGATGACGGTAGACACTCGAATGAAGAAAGACTTGGTCCAATAGGTGACATGAACTTCGTTCTGGAAAAATTCAACATCATCAATGACTTGATGATAGTTGCAAGTGATAACATCATTGATTTTGATTTGAATGATCTCACATCACTGCGCCAACAGCGCGACTCGTCTGTTCTGGTTGCATATGATTTTCATGACAAGGAAGCAGTCAAAAAGAAATTCGGCGTTGTGCAGCTCGATTCCGACAGCAGACTTCTATCGTTTGAAGAGAAACCACCTAACCCTGAATCGAGCATAGCAGCCACGGGGATCTATCTAATCAAGAATGAAGACGTCCAACACATTCGTGCGCTTCAAACCCGCCCACATGATGGAGAATTGAACCTTGGGAATCTCATGATAGAATTAGTATCTCAACGCGTTGTTGTACATTGTCTTCTCGTACCTAAATGGTTTGACATAGGATCGCTTGACGATTTGAAGAAGGCAAATAATGAATATGCCAAAGTTTAACTCAAGAGCGCAGCCACTTCGCCCCTGCTCACGGGCTTGACATGTCAAGCCCCTACGGCCAACAATTCTCTCACATCTTCCAATCTCAAATTCTCAATTCTTCGCTGTTTACTATTCACCGCTTTTACTCCCTTGCTTCTCCCCTCAAAACTTACTACACTTTACTCAAGTGGTTCTTTCTTATTCACTACTTAACATAAAGAATCGCCTTAGCGCCGAATCTCTAGTATTATATTTCATGAAGAATTAACAAAATAAGTCCTATGACAATTCACCATGCCTCTATGATGAAATCCAAAGAGGATTGAGAGAAGAAACATGCAGCAAATTATTTCACTGGAATACATTGAAAAAAGGATTTTTATTCTTCGCGGATCCAAAGTTATGCTCAGTCCGCATCTAGCTGATTTGTACGGTGTTGAAACACGGACGTTAAATCAAGCAGTGAAACGCAATGGAAACAGATTTCCGTATGACTTTATGTTCCAATTGAACCTTGAGGAAGCCCTCGGTCTGGTATCACAGAATGTGATACCACACAAAAAGTATCTCGGCGGAACACTTCCGTATGCGTTTACGGAACAAGGAGTAGCAATGCTTTCGACCGTGTTGCATAGCGAGAGAGCAATTCAGATGAATATTGCTATTATGCGGGCGTTTGTTAAATTGCGCGAATTTCTTTTGACTCACAAAGAACTCGCCAAAAAAATTGCAGAACTTGAACAGAAAATTGGGAAAAACGAAACTGACATCAGGTCGATTGTAGAAGCAATCCGCCAATTAATGATCCCTCCGCAGAAGCCAAAACGAGAAATAGGATTCCATGTAAAGGAACCAACGGCAAAATACGGAAAAACGAAGAAGTAATTTCCCTGCAAATATCAAAGAGCACACGCAACTCATAACTCGTTACTGGTTTTTTGGGCGAAGCCACTTCGCCCCTACTACTCACTTTTTTCAAGTCAGCAAGTTTCGGGTTGTTGTCTGTTTTATGATATTGTATCTTTGCTATATAAGAATGTAATTCTCCAATGTCAGAAAACATCAATTATACTCGAGTAGCTGAAGCAATAAGGTATTTATCTCTCCATTACAAACAACAACCTTCTTTAGAAGATGTCGCGGCACATATTCATCTAAGTTCCTTTCATTTTCAAAAAATCTTTTCAGAATGGGCCGGTATTAGTCCGAAAAAATTTCTGCAGTACCTCACTGTTGAGGAATTAAAAAAAGAATTACGAAACACAAACAATTTAGTCCAGGCTGCTGAAAAAGTCGGCCTGTCGGCACAATCAAGGGTGTATGATTTGTTTGTACATATTGAAGCTGTTACTCCGCAAGAATATAAAACCAGAGGGAACGGAATTGAAATTGAATACGGATTTCATAAAACACCTTTTGGCGAATGTTTTATTGCAAATACCAAAAAAGGAATTTGCGCGTTAAGTTTTGTCGATAAAGAGAAGGCATCAGCACTTGTTGAATTTTCTGATCATTGGGAAAATGCTCGTCTATCCAAAAATCAATCGGCAACGAAGAACATAGTAGAAAAATTGTTTTATGAACCCCTGCACAAACATCAATTCAATTTGCTGTTGAAAGGCACTCAATTTCAGGTAAAAGTTTGGGAAGCCTTACTCAAAACTCCTTTTGGTTCTGTGACAACGTATCAAAACATTGCTTCTGTCATTGGTCACTCAAGTGCATTGAGAGCTGTTGGTTCGGCTGTGGGTAATAATCCTATAGCATTTCTCATACCGTGCCATCGGGTCATTCGCAGCGAAGGTTTGATTGGGCAGTATCATTGGGGAGCAACTCGCAAATCTGCCATTATTGGCTGGGAAAAAGCAAAACTTGAATTAATACATAGTTATGAATAATATTTTAACGATCGGTTTAAAACTAAAATAAATAATGACACAAAATAAAGATTACATATTAGGAACGAATAGCGAAGAATTAAAACGTTTGGGGCTTCAACACAACGTTTGGAAACCCTATGTTTTAGATTGCTGGCAGCGTGCAGGAATTACCATTGGACATACAGTAATAGATATCGGGGCTGGGCCTGGTTTCGCCACAATGGATCTTGCTGAAATGGTCGGAGAAACGGGCGAAGTTCATGCAATTGAGCGTTCAACCAATTTTATACAATCAATAACGAAATTGAGTTCGGATAGAAATTATAAAAACATAAAGGTGTATGAAATAGATTTGATAAAAGATGACTTGCCGGAGATGAAAGCAGATTTTACCTGGTGCCGGTGGGTAGCGTGTTTTGTTTCCGATCCGCAAAAACTTGTCCAAAAGATAGGCAACACATTAAGCAAAGGCGGAGTTTCTATCTTTTTTGAATATAGCGATTATTCCACATGGCGGCTTGCCCCACAAAATTTCGCAGTCGAAAGTTTTGTGAAAGAAGTTATGAAGAGCTGGAGAGATACAGGAGGAGAACCTGACATAGCTTTGAGGTTGCCAACCTTACTCATAAATTCGGGCTTCACAATACGTTCTGTAAAACCGCATATCTTTTGTGTAAGACCTAATGAATTTATCTGGAAATGGCCATCCTCTTTTATAGAGAACAATCTGGTTAGATTACTTGAACTAGGCAAAGTGACACATGAGTGGACAGTCAATGTAAGGAATGAGTTAAAGCAAGCAGAAAACAACCCCAATACCTACATGATTACTCCCATGGTGTTGGAAATAATTGCAGAAAAAATATAATAACTGATACTAACACGATTTTGCATAAACTATTTTGAATGGTCGTATGCGTTTACGGAACAAGGGGTAGCAATGCTTTCAACCGTGCTGCATAGTGAGAGAGCAATTCAAATGTATTGCGATTATGCGGGCGTTTGTCAAATTGCACTTTGGATAAAAATCGAAGCCTCGACTCGACGCCAATCGGGATCGAGGCTTCGTGGAACTCGCATCTATGAGGGGCAAAGACGCGAGGGGATTTATTATAACCATTCTCTTCTATAAAGTCAATTCAATTTGCGTCACTACCCGGACTCCAGCTCCCTTGCTTCTCCCCTCAAAAACTCCTACACTTTTCTTTAGTAGTGCTCACTCCTGACTATACTTTATGAATAAGCACAGTACTTTCTAATGAGTTCTATAAACCTCTTTGCAGATTATTCCTCCTTAACAATTTTGGCTTTGGCATTTTTAGCATTTACTGCCGGGTTTATCGACTCTGTCGTTGGTGGTGGCGGGCTCATTCAAATTCCTGCATTGCTTATCAATTTACCCAACAGTCCATTACCAATTCTCTTTGGGACTAATAAAATTGCATCTTTGTCTGGAACATCGGTTGCGGCATACCAATACGCCAAAAGAATAAAATATAATTTCAAAGTGCTTTTGAGTATAGCTTTCTTTTCTTTTATTGCTTCAAATTTAGGGGCGAAATCATTAAGCTTGTTCAATGCGAACCTCTTGAAACCATTTATTCTGATACTATTAATACTCATTGCAATTTATATATTTATAAAAAAAGATTTAGGTTCAATTCAAACAAAGACCTTACCAGTACGGAAACAAATTATTTTTGGTTCGCTCATAGGGATTGTAGTCGGTTTCTATGACGGTTTTTTCGGACCTGGAACGGGAAGTTTTTTGGTATTAGGTTTTGTCGTAGTGTTAGGTTTTGACTTTGTCACAGCATCTGCATACTCAAAAATGATAAACTGTGTGACAAATGTTTCTGCGCTCTTGGTATTCATCAGACAAGGTAATTACCTGTTAGAATTAGCCGTTCTCATGGCAATCTGTAATATTATGGGGAGTATCGCGGGAAGTAGAATCGCCCTTAAAAAGGGGAATGACTTTGTGAGAACAATTTTCTTCCTTGTTGTTACAATCATGATTGCAAGATACAGTTATGACGTTTTCATAAAGAATTGATAAATCAAGGCCCAACAAAGACAATTCACTATTTACCCTTCTCCGTTCACTCTTCACCGTTTTTTTACTCTTTTACTCATCGGCTCTCTTGCTCATCCACTCCCCTCCTCATCGACTCTTCTACTCACTATCTCAGCTGCTTATAGGCTTATAGGCTCATCTGCTCATCGACTCATAGGCTCATCTGCTCCACTCCCCTTGCTTCTCTTTTCAAAAACTCCTACACTTTGTTCAGGAGGAATGAGTATGGACCAACCGGTACTATCCGATAAAACACAATTTCCCACCGAAGAAATAATCTTTTCGCATCTCGGAAAAACTAAGGACATCTGGATTTCCTTTTTTGAATATCTTCATGAGAACCATCCCGATATTATTTCGGAGTGGCGGTATTACAACGACGGGAAAAGCTGGCTGATGAAGAATATGCGGAAGAAAAAGAATGTCTTTTGGTTAAACGTTATAAAAGGGGCTTTCAGAATCACGTTTTACTTTACCGATAGAGCGGCAAAGGCAATTGCGGACAGCACCATTCCCGCGGAAATGAAAAAGCAGTTCAAGGATGGAAAACAGTACGGTAAAATCCGGGGACTGACGGTTTTATTCAAATACAAAAAAGATATCGAGACTGCCAAAGAACTCATAGCGATTAAATTGAGTATTAAATAAAACAGTAAGAACCGACTGCGCGGTGGGAGAGCCCTTCAGAAGGGCGGATATATGTATCAATGCCAGATGAAACCACTTCGCACCTGTTCCGCCACTCTTTTACTCATATACTCCCCTACTCATTGGCTCATCTGCTCATCTGCTCATCGACTCACAGACTCATCGGTAGTGACTCATTTTGAATTATCCCTCATGTCGATTATGCTTGACCGGATAAGAAGGCTTTAGTATATTGGCTGTATGAATAAGCCGAAGAGACCAAGAGATACAAACCAGCTTGCAAAGTCTATAGTTGACCTTGCTACAGGGGAAACCAAAGAACCTGTCATTCCAGACACGCGAAACCCCGCCGCTGTAGCTTTAGGGCGTTTGGGCGGATTAAAGGGCGGAAACGCAAGGGCAAAAGCACTTACCGCAACTCAACGTTCAAAGATAGCACGACTTGCGGCAAAGAAACGGTGGGCTAATAAGAAAAAGTGAAAATATTTTAGACATTCTGGCTTCGCTTAATAAATTCATTTAAAAGTGGAACTGCAAACGAGTATCTACCATGCCTATTTTTATATATAATTCCTTTTCCTTGTAGAACTTCAAACATCTGCGTAATATGGCTACCACTAAGGGGTTTCTCTAACATCGTCTTTGACAGAGCTATTACATCTTTTGTTGTAAATTCACATGTAGAATTTTCCAGAGAAGCTACCACTCCCAATAAGTCACGTTGTCTATCGCTTAATGTCGCCCATCTTGCAGAAAAGAAATCTATGTCAAGTTTTTTTATAATTTCTTCAATGGGAACATTTGGTTTGGTGTTCCCCGCTTCAACTTGTTGTATAAAACTATCAAATACCTCTCGACAAATGAATTGAATGAAGTACGGATAACCACTTGATGTTTTTATAATAAGATCAATAGATTCCGGTGAAAATCCCAATTCGCTCTTTTGTTTTTTGATCGGTTTTTCAATGGCATCACGACTTGCTTTTTCGTCAAGTCTATTTAAAAATATAGTTTCAAACATTCTTTCGGTATAAGTTCGTGTCGATACAAGTAATCCTTGAAGAGTCGGTAATCCTGTTAATATTAATAATATCGGTACTTCTTTTATCTGTAAAGATTGAAAGACTTCAAGAATTAACGAAAGCGGATATTGCTCTTTATCCGCATGGTCTTTCATGGTTTGGACTTCATCATACGCAAGAATAATCCCCTTGTATTGTGAATATGTTTTTACCATAAGCCAAATCATCGAAAGTAAATGCTTGAGTTTGTCAGAAGCAAGCCCCGGTGTAGTCTCATATATTGAAGTCAATTCTTTAAACCCAATTCTTGAATCTTTCTGTACCGGAGTTCCAAAGCCGATCAATGATTCTTTTGGGGGAAGCATTAACGTCGATGTCATAACAGAAATATCTGTAATTAATCTTGTGGCTACCGTATTTTCGCTTACAGATGCTGATTCTGACATATCAGTTCCACACCACATCCAACCTGACCCTGTAGCAATTTCTTTCAATCTCGATAATAATACGGTTTTGCCAACACCTCTCAATCCAGTTAATAAAATATTTTTTATTACAAGAGATTGATTAAATAATAGATTACATCGTTCAATCTCCGATTCTCTTCCTGCAAGATGGGGGGGGAATATTCCAGCACCTGGTTTATAAGGATTTACAAGTTTTGCCATATTTATACCCTATTAGTGGTGTATATAAAGTTATACTTATATCTAAGTTTAGTATTTTGTATAATAACAGTCAAGAAAATAATAAGAAAATATTGTAAGTGAGCAAAGAAAGGCACTTACAATGAATAGACTCTCATTAGAAAAACGAATACAGATTATCGGATTGCTTGTTGAAGGAAATAGTTTGAGAGCAACAAGCAGACTTGCAGACGTATCGTTTAATACTGTGTTAAAACTTCTTCCCCAAATTGGTGCGGCTTGCCAAAAATATCACGATGAACACGTTCGTAATGTAGCGTCGAAACGAATACAGTGTGATGAAATTTGGAGCTTTGTCTATGCAAAAGAAAAGAATCTTCCTGAAAAACTTCAAGGTAAATTCGGACTTGGAAGTATCTGGACGTGGACTGCTTTAGATGCAGATTCAAAATTAATGGTATCTTGGCTTGTGGGGAATCGTGACGCTGTGTATGCAAAAGCATTCATCGAAGATGTTGCTTCGCGGTTAAAGAATCGTGTTCAACTTACTACTGATGGACTCAAAACATATATTGATGCAATAGATCAAACATTTGGGACTGAAATAGATTTTGCACAACTTGTAAAAACGTATGGCAATGCTATCGAAGGCGAACACAGATATAGTCCAGCCGAATGTACTGGAGCATACAAGCAAGTAATCACAGGTGACCCAAAAGCAAAACACATTTCTACAAGTTACGTTGAACGTCAGAACTTGACCATGAGAATGTCACTTCGTAGATTCACAAGATTAACAAACGCCTTCAGTAAAAAAATTGAGAATCATGCTCATGCAGTGGCATTGCATTTCATGTATTACAACTTCGTTAGAATCCACAAGACATTACGAGTTACACCTGCGATGGCGGCGGGAATCAGCAAGAAGCTTTGGAGTATCGAAGATTTAGCAAAATTATTGAAAGACACAAATTAATCTATACAATGTCTAAATTTCAGCTTTTAATAAACTCAGAAATTGTGGGATCGTTGCTTATATTTGTCGCAATTTTTTCAATGTCTTCTTTTTGAATACCACTATCTCCGAGTATGGTTTTGATGCGTTCTACGACTATTTGCTTGCGCTTTAATGTGGGGATTGAATCTAATCGGCGAAGGATTTCTTCTTTTTGTAATTCACGGCCTTCCTTTTTTATTGCTTCCTTTAATTTGTCGAGCCTTTCCTTTTCCACCCATTGGTAATATTGTTTCAGGGTCTCGTCGATTTTTTGATCGAACGTGGATTTTTCAGCTAAAATGGTTGGTACCCAATCTGGTGTGCCTATTCTTGAATACATGTTTCCAACAAGCCAGCCTAATTTTGCCTTAAAACCTTCTGTCAACTCCATAGCTTTTGATTCCAAACAAGCCGCATAGTGAAGTTCTGATTTTAATGCAACTGATAAGCGCAGAAATGCAACCGAACTTTCAGCAAAATCATAATTTATATCCTCGTGAAGATAAAAGTATTCAGGATAATTATTGTTTAATAATTTATTAAGAAATCGACGTATATTATCTTTTGCTTCTTTCTTAACAAGGCCATTTTCTATTTCAATAATGCCACTCTGATACTGTGCAACATATCTATTTAATGCCGTTCGAAGCGGTCTAACAGCTGCTATCGTAATATATGGAGAATTGCAACTTTTGGATTCTCTGCGTTGAAGATCGCAAGTTTGGGTTAAAACGATAAAGTGCGTGTAATCTTCGTTTAGGTAGTGAGGATGAACGTCTTGTAAGATTTTATATATTGCTTCTGTTTTCTTTAAAACATCGCCTTGATTTAGAGTAAGTTTAGCCGGTTCCTGATATGTAAAATGAGACATATAACCTCAACAAAGGCATCAGCGGCGATTTGCTTGCATATTTTTATTTCGTCGATCAATCTCTTTCAAATTTACTTCAACCTTAACATTGCCCTTGCTTGAGAGGACGAGATGAGTCACAACAAGCGGTTTTATTTCTCCCGTGGTTGTATCTGTATTAATTTCTGGCTGATAAGTACCAACCATAGAATATAAATCTGCTTTTATTTCTTTTGAACCTGTTGTAGGCGTTAGTCCCGAAGTATTCGTACCCATCGTATTAATCTCC
>PLMS01000073.1 GCA_003142575.1 Ignavibacteriota bacterium | reverse complement strand
CGCTGCATTTCAAATCAGTAGACCATGAGCTTTTTATTATTTTCATTTATACGACCGTTTATTTTTGTTCTAACATCGCCATTCGTCATATGAGAAGCAATGATTGGCGTCACGGAAAATTTTCGGCCTTCGCAGCTGCTTTCGGAAAGTATCTCGGCTCAAACTCTGAGACCTTCCACGTTTTTTGTGTCCCGCTGTTTTCTAGCGGGACGAAAGTTACATCACACGGAAAGTACGATTCTTTTTTTTGCGTCCCGTGTATTTTACGGGATAAATGGGACGTATAATTATACGTCCCTACGAAGATTTTCCTTCCACAATTACAATTTCATCAGGAGTCAACCCGTACTTCGTTAATAATTCTATAACTTCTTCTCTATAGGTTTTTTTTCTATGATGTTCGTCTTGATTATTAATATATGTTTTCACGGCATCGACATGCGAAGGACTAATGGAGAAGGCACCATACCCGCGCTGCCAGCTGAACTTTGGGTTGATAAGGTTTTCAGAATTGATCCAATGGGATGATTCTCCCTTGAGCAATTTTGCAACGTCATCAATATTCTGATCGCTCCTCAGAGAAATAAGCGCATGAAGATGTTCTTTCTGAATCCCCAACGCATCCACGGTTATGTTTTTCGTTTGCGCATACGCAAGAATGTGATGATGGACAGGTAAGCGTACATCAGTGATGAGATACGGCTCACGATTTTTTGTTGACCATACAAAATGAATATAGACTTTGACATAGGAATGTAACATCATTCATCTCCAAACCGTTGGAAATGGTTTTATTCATTTTTTATCCCCAGACAGCACCGCGTTTAAACAGCACCACGTTTAAACGTGGTGCTGTCAATATTCCATAAATCCTGTTAAACCGATTTATTGGTTTGTCCCCTCCACTATCCCTATCTCTTCCTCCGTCAACCCATACAACTCATACACCGCTTCATCAATCTGTCGATCCAAGCTCTGACAGAGCATTTCTAATCGGTTCACCTCTGCTTCGGTTTTAGCATTGCTCAACTTCTCTTTCGCTTCTAACATTTGCTCGACAAGTTTCACGATTGCATCATGGCGCGTTTTGTCGGTAGGATCATCAAAGTTGATTGTGCGGATGGGAAGTTTTGCTAAGTCGCTTACCAAGACTTTGGGAAACAACCCTTTTTGTGCTTTAGGATTCCTTTTGTGATGGAACCAAACCATCAACTTAGAATTCAATAAACCAAGCACGTAGAATGGTTTTGGACTATCTTTTTCCATTTTTATTGGTATCACATCTCTACTGTGATACAATTCTCCGTCATAGTACGCCGCAACGATTCTTCGTTCTTTTCCACCTGTAATTTCTTGAACCAAAATTCGTTTACCCACAAAGTTATCCGGATCCCTTGGTGCAGACAGCCACGGCCCATATTTTATCCATCGTTTTCCCGTGACGGTTATACTATAACGTGACAAGTCTCGACCAATTATCTCAGCCTTCCATTTGGCACTTTTTTGCGTCTCAGAATGATATGGTTTAGTTTCAACTGTCTCTTTGGTGTGCGGCTTACCATCAGGTGCTTTGCCCTTGCCAACCTCATAAGGATTATATCCAGAACAAGGGCGACCTATTTCATCTAATCTTTGTGACAGTTTCAGAATTTTTTTCAAGATTATTTCATCAATGTCATTTTCGAATATCCCAATGTAATAGTCGGCATTTATGAACTTGTTCTGACTAAATTTAAATGAACTTTTAGGTGGAGTCAAAAATCCGAGGGAATCGTAAATATTTACTAAAGTGGAATCAGGTTTCGATTTTTCTATTATTGAAATTAGAGTATTAACTTGGGCATTTTTGAAAACGAGTTCGGGAAGCCAACAAATCTGTAGGATGGCAAAATTATCTAACACATATTTTCTTAATGAATGTGCACTTGGTATAGTCAACCAAGTGACAGGAACTATAAATCCGTGCTGTCCTTCCTTTTTTAATAAACTCAATGACCGTTCATAAAAAAGCAAATAATTCTCATAACTACCTTGAGAAGAACGAAAATGTTGTTTGAAGTATGGTTTCAAATCATTAGAGTGGATTTGATGAAACCCATACGGCGGATTACCCACTACGGCATCAAATCCTCCGCGTTTCATCACATTAGGGAACGCATCTTCAAAATTCATCGGCTTTAGTTTGTCGACTCCTCCGTCCACTTCTTTTGTCATCCCCGCATGTTGTTGGCGGGGATCCAGTCCTTTGCCCTTTTCTGGATTCCCGACAGAAGCATTCGGGAATGACTGTGAAGAGTGGGTCATAGCAAACAAATCACCGTCATAAATATCTGTCCCAATAAGCGAGTTGCCGTTAATAATATTTTTTCGCAAGTCGGGTAAGATCGCTTCTTTGAACATCCCGAATTGGTGCGTTTCTGTTATCGTCGCCTCTTCCAGCATTTTTAAATACAATGAGAGCTGCGTCACTTCCGTCGCTTGAAAGTCGATATCCACGCCGTAGATGTTGTTCGTCAGAATTTCTTTTTTCTTTTTCAGCGATAGATGCAGCTTGCCTTCCCGTTCAAACACATCGCCTTCTTTTACTTTCTCAGGATGTTCTATGTAGTACCGGATGTGGTATTCTAACAACGTACTATACACTTCTATCAGGAACGAACCGGAACCGCAGGCAATATCTGCAAATGCCATTTTTGCAACCTGTTCAGGAGTTTTCCAATATGGTGTTTCGATATTATCAACCCCTCTGTCTCTGCGGGACACCTCCCCTCGCTGAGGGGAGGAAATTTTACCTTGCAGTTTTTTTTCTCCACCTTCACAAGGAGGAGTCGGCTCGACGTTTTTTGTCGAGGCGGAGGGGGTCACATACAGCAACTTACCTACGGTTTCATTTACGATATAGCGAACGATATACTCTGGAGTATAATAAACGCCGCCCGCCTTGCGCACTTCCTGTTTCTCTTCCACCTTTACGCGCTTATCTGTGGCGTGAACGACTTTGCCGAGAAACCTTTCGTAGATACTGCCGAGAATAGAAATGGGAATCTGATCGAAGTTATACGGAGAAGCAGGGTCGGCAAGCTCATTACAAATATTCGCAAAGACAGTATCATCAGGCGGTTCGAACTCTTTACTGTCGATCACGCGATGCGGTTTGAAAACAAGCCCGTTGTATTTCGAGTCCATCCGTTTGCAGAGATTAAGGAATCCTTTCCATGCAGATTCCCTGGAGCGCAGGTTAATGATTTCCGGTTCTTCAATTTGCTTATCTTCAAGAAAGCGTATGAACACCAACCTGTCGAGCGTGCGCTGAATTGCTTCGGTAAGTTCCTCGCCTTCTAATTTTTCATTTGCCTTCTTGAATGCTTTTGCAAGTTGTTCGCGGTATCCATCTAATTCTTCTAAGAACGCTTCATCGACCGGTTGGTAGCCGCCTTTAAAGAGCCCGCGTTGAACTGCTTTTCCTCGCGGTCCGCCCCCTCGGGGCTTGGGAAGTTCGGCTGCGCGTTTTTCTATTGAACCGCCTGCAACGGCTTCTCGTGAGAAGAGCCAATACAATCGGGCAAACTTTTCCTCGTTGGCATAATCCGAATAATGGAAATATTCTATCTTGTGATTCAATGCCTCGTCAATGTTCGGTTTGTAGCGGCAATCGAGTATGTGGAATTCTTCAAAGTCGGTGAGGATAGCTAAGGGTGTCCCTGCATTCCATCCGTAACGGATAGTCTGGTGATAGTCGCCGGCGTTAGCAAGATTCTTTTGCGGTTTTTTTGCCTCGACAAAAAACTTCGGATTGCGGAAGTTTGGTGCAAGGAAGAAAGCATAATCGGCTCTGCGCTGTGAGCCAGCCATGCTTACCTTGTTTTCAATGTGCACTTCCTGCTCGTATGGATTCTTTTGCCGTTCGTGTGTCACGTCCCAACCGAGCGCAGTAAAGAACTTGTCGATGAAGTCCTGCCGCACCCGACTTTCTTGGTACGACGGCGAAAGGTATGCCGCTTCCTGCGCTTTGAAGTCCGCAACGAGTTGCTTAATTGTCTCGAACGCTTTTTGCATAAGGATAGCAGTTTTCTGTTTGTTCTGTTGAAAAGGCATTGGAAATGTAGCCAAAAGCTTTTTCAATCACAATGGGATATTTTGCGGGTTTTCAGTGTCGAAAGACCATTGCAGAATATTGTTTAAAATATAATTCCTGATGTTATTCAATTCTTTATCGTTGCGAACAATATGTTCGTAATAATTGCGTTGCCATGCGAATTCTGAAATATCTGCATCGTGAACATACTTACACGTACGTGCTTTGTAATGCCGAATGATTTATCGTGTCCCTATGATTTGTTGTGCTGGTTTTCGGGATTTGATTAATCAAATCCCTACCATTATCATGCAAAACAATTATTCCATGAATATGGTTGGGCATTATAACATATTCATCCAATTCAACATTTGGAAAATGTTTTGGGATTTCTCTCCAGCATTTTTCCACAATATCTCCGACAATATTCAATCGCATCTTGCCCTGTATAATTTCTCCCAAAACACATTCATGACTGTGTGTACATATGGTTACAAAATATTCACATGGCTGTGAGTTCACCCCGTGAGATTATGGCTTCATCAAATCCAGTTAATATTATTTTCTACTATCTCACGGGGTAAATCGTAATCCTTAAGTCGTATAGATTTTCTGTGATGACGGATTTTAGGATTCATTGGCGCTATTAAGATGACGATTTAAATTCGTCAAAATGTAGCCAAAAGCTCTGACGTTTTCCAGTCATCCCGCTTATTTATTTAACGGGATTTCAATCACAATGTCTTGTTCTCCTGCAAAAATAAAAAACCCCCGACGTACTACCAGACGCCGGGGATTAGGGAGGCTATTTTGTGTTGTCGGGGAGACAACACACAGGAAACTTAAAAAAGTTTTCGTTCTATGTCAACTACATTTTCCCCAGTGGTGTCGGGAGTTCCCTTCCGACGCTTCCCCGAACAATCCATTCTTTCCGCAAGGACGTTCGCCCAACCCGCCACAAAGCTTGGCGGGTAAACAAGACGGTCGCCAGACTGCGACGGACTCGTCGAGCGGACAAGTAAGTTCCGACGGCACTGTCAACGATAGGTAGTGAATCCTGATATTTTTACGACGTGCTTGGTATCGTTTTTTCGAAAAAGGGTGCTAAGATATTGAGAAACGTTGAAACGAACAATGCTGCAAACCCTGTAATCACTCCGCTCATGGCAGAGTCAGCGAAGTTAAACGGATTGCCAGGTACTGCAAGTGCCCAAACGGCAAATGCCGCCGTTGATGCAATAATTTTCCATCAGGGCCATTGTGCGACGGAAATTTTCCAATCTTTTCCGGCGAGAGCTAACTGACGCAAGAAAAGAAGAAGCATCAGTACCGGAGTTAAGCAGACAAAAAACCAGAATGTAGCAGCAGGGGAGATTCCGGTATCCTTAAGAGCCGGTAACGATGAAATTGCCGCTACGTACAGTGTCACGGATTCCGTGGGAATATATTTACTTAAGCCTGCCAGGACATCGTCTTTCGAGGGCGGTTGCCTCATTGCGCTGCTATTGGCGACGGCATCGAGTGCAAGTGTATTAATACTCATTGTGTATTCTCCATTTATGGTGTTTGATCATTAGCGTTGCCTTATGGTATAATGTTTCTGCAGCAGAAAGAACATTCATTTCCATTGATTCATGTGTGGATTTTCCCGTTACTCCACAGGCAATTGGTTCTCGTTGATGTATTCGAAATGATCTTTCATGGTTTTCGAACCGTCATCAAACCAGTGGTAGTTGAAACCGTTGATGAAAATTTTCAAATCGTTTCTGCATTCCTGCTGAATTTGACCGGTAAGAACTTCAGCCCAAAATGTTTTCCAATCGGAAGGAGACGATTCTTTCAGTTTCAGCTCTGTTACAGTCATGGGGATGAAATTGTTCATGGCGGGCAGACTTGCCCGTCGAATAATTAAGAAAACAGATTTGAATACAGTTTTTCGAATATCGTTGGGAAGAGCCATGGTCGGTATTCCTTTTGTTTGTACAGATAGATTAGAATGAGATCAGCAATGCTTTTATTTTCATTTGTGTTTATATTTTTTTGGACGCAGAAACCGAGGTCGTTGTACAAATTCTCTCTGCCGAAATTCTTTTGATACTTCCTTCGGGAGAAGGATCCCATTGCTTTATGGACATGCAATCATCGAATTATGAAACTGCTCGAATCCGTCATTATGTCGACAGCTTCCTTCATGCGGCCTATCTGTGATCATGCATCGACGTTGGTCGTCAGAGCATGATACCTGTACATCCGGTTATATGAAAGAGCGCAAACAGTTCGATTTTTTCCCTGATACGTGGAAGTGTCAGAAACGTACGAGTGAGGGGAAAACCCTTAAAACTTTTATGCCTGTTGCTATGAAGCGTACCTCATAGAACATGGCAATGCACATGCATGTCTGTGAATTGTTGAGTACCGGTCTTCTTATGAAGACGGTGTTTGTTTCCGCGGATAACGGAATTCGCTGAGCAGCGCGCTTGTGCTGCCAAACCGTTGTTCTGCTGCTCTCAGTACGATATCTTTTATGTCCTGGAGTTCTCGCAATTCCGCTGAGATGTTTTTATAATCCCCCAATGTTGTATAACTATGTGCGGCAACCTGTGTAATAAGTACGCGCATGCGATAAATTTGATGATCGATCTTATCGGTCTCTGAAAATTTTGAGGAATACCTCAATGCAGCATGTAAGACTGCAGAAGCTTCATGGAGAATGTTATCGACGGACATACCGGAATCTCCTTTCTTGATCAATTGAGTTATCGTTTATATTGACCCTGCATATCAATGCTCTGGTTTGATACTCCACGCGTAAAAAGGATGTGCATTGCTTGGTATATGTTTCCTTGCTTTTTCACGCCTATTGTGTGTATCATCACAAATTCTTGGAATCATCTTAAAATCGCTTGCACCTACAGAATCGTTTTAGTACACTAAAATAGAAATAGAACGTCCTCGATGGGAACCCAAATCCTTAGTGAGACTATCCCTCCCTGAGTCTCATTACCTGTGTTGGCGCGCGGGATCGAGGACGTTTGCTATATTCCGACCTACATTCTATATACCAACACTACGGCAGTATTGAGCCTCATCGCATTATATATAAAGAACGAATTTTTTCAATCACAAAATATATATAAGAGATGTTCATGTAAATACGATGAAGAATATCTTCGACTCAAGATCCTAACCTATATGCTGGACAAATAATGTCCGTCACATTTTGCCCATATTCATCCACTCGCAAGGGGGAAGAGTCTGGATTTTCAATAGATGCGCTTTGAGCCTGTCTACTCTCTGTTGTAATTCTTCCAAGCTCGCTCAAACTACGACATTCTTCGCAATCTCGGATTTCTTCTCTTGGTTATTTTCCATACTCTAACTCCTTTCTAAGCTATCTATTTGCTGGAATATTCAACTTAATTCAAATTAAAACACTACCTAAAATCGCTTGCACCTACAGAATCGTTTTAGTACACTATAAATAGAACGTCCTTGATGGGAACCCAAATCCTTGGTGAGACTACCCCTCCCTGAGTCTCATTACCTGTGTTGGCGCGCGGGATCGAGGACGTTTGCTATTATATTCCGACCTTCATTCTATATACCAACACACGGCAGTATCAAGCCTCATCGCATGATATATAAAGAACGAACTTTTTCAATCACAAAATATATAAGAGATATTAATGTAAAGACAAAGCATCTTCATGTCGTATTAATACAAGTCCGTTGCCAATTTATCGTTACACGGTTTTTGTTATGAAAAATAGGAAAATCAAATAAGAATCTTTCTAAAAGAAGGTTTTCAGAAGGATTGTAACATCATGAATAGAGGATTCCTCAGGATCGAAAGAGGAAAGACAAATGTTCGATGTGTTCAGCTATGATGGAAGAGTCCGATGCACGAGTGTTGCCGATGCTTGTGCGGTTGGCATTATGATCAACTCTGCAATTTGCACATGTGCCGGTCTTGTGGCGGCGTAGAACACAGCGTCGGCAATGTCCTCGGGTGTTAACGGAGTCATATTCTGATATGTTTTTTTCGCGCGTTCCTTGTCGCCATGGAAACGTACCTCGCTGAATTCTGTTTCGACTAAGCCAGGATCAATCGTACAAACGCGGATTGGCGTATCGACAAGGTCCATACGCATTCCTTTGGTGAGCGCATCGACGGCATGTTTGGTAGCGCAATAGACATTTCCACCCGGATAAACGTCGTGACCGGCAATGGAGCCGATGTTAATAAGGGTACCCTTTCTTCGTTCCACCATACCCGGCAGTATCGTGCGGCTGACGTACAGTAATCCCTTTACATTTGTGTCGATCATTTCCTCCCAGTCTTCAAATTGTCCTTCGTGCAGTTTTTGAAGACCGCGGCTCAATCCGGCGTTGTTGATGAGAATGTCAATATCCTGCCATTCTACGGGAAGTTTCTGAGCAAATTTTGTTACGGCATGCCGGTCTCGTACATCAAGCGCCTTGACATATGAATCTGTCTTAAATTGCTTCTTGAATTGTGCTGCAAGTTTTTCCAGACGTTCTTTGCGGCGAGCGACAAGAATGAGCTTGGCGCCTGCTTCGGCAAATTTACGTGCACAGGAGCGTCCAATGCCGCTGCTGGCGCCTGTAATGAAAACAAGAGAATTGGCAAGTGCTGTCATATTGATCCATGAATAGATGGAGTTTCATAAAGAATTTCTTTGCCTGGGAAAAATACAAAGCAAGGAAGTGAATGTCAATGAATCAAAAAAAATACTTGTATGGTTTCGAAAAAGACATTTTTCTGTTTTTTGACGAATTGCGTGAATATTTCTTCTCTTTCTACTCCCCGCATGTTTTCTTTACCAGTTTGCCCGCCTCACGATAGGGAAATGCCCGAATTGCACTACTTGCATAAGATAGTGGAAATGCGTATCAATATACGCTCAATGCCCGATGTGCAGCCATCACTATGTGAAAGGTTTTCCGTATGTTGAGTGCATGCAATGGCTTTCCATTCACCTCCTTTGGCCTCATTTACTTCGTTTCCCAAGTAAAATACGACAGTGTGTGTAACGAAATCGTTACATCCTAATTGTTAAAATACGACAGAGAAATAATTCATAATGATGTAACTTCTATGCGCAAATAACGATAAGAGTATTTGTTTCTTCGAAAAATGGCAACCTGTAAAGGTCAATCCACATATGCAGATCATTTGACTGGCACATATTTTCTGTGAATGTCAGTTCTTTGATTGCATTGAAGGAGTCCCGAATGCCTAAGATTATCGAATCGCGAAAAAGTCGCTCTCCACCCAAGTGATTTGAACATTCCTTTAATTTATTTCTTCATGTGCTCAAGGAACAATTTAATTTTTTTTACTTCCAAAGGAGATTTCAAATGTCTATTAAGAAAATTGTTGTTACCGTTTCGATCCTTTCAATAATCGCGATTGCACTCTTCATCTATCCTTCAATGAATCAATCTGTCAGAGCAGAGCAAGTAAATTTCACCGGTTATAAAAACCAAAGCATTTCGTTCCAGGAAGCAAAGGGATTACTAAAAACTTATGAACGTATTGTTGCATCCGATGCAGTCATTGCACAATACTTTGGAAAAGAAATTGTTGATAAAATTCTTGCGCAACCCGGATGTGTCGGTGTGCGAATGTATTATGGCAAGCATGCAAACGGGAAACCTGGTGTACTAATCATTGGAGTGGACAAATACGGGAAAGACATGGTTACAGGTGTTTTAGCTGGGCCGACCATGGTTTGTCCTCCATACTGCGGCATGTAAGACATGCATGTTGCAAGAAGACAATTCATTTCCTACCTTAAAACAACTTTATTCTGTGGTGGATCCGCATGTCATGCGGTTTCACCACAGTGTAAATCAGATGTCGATTCAAACATTGTTTGTAGATTTGATAAGATTCTGTCAGTTACGAATGATAGTCTTTTAGAACTTTTTTACAGAAACAGCGTAAATCTTACAGCTTCCACAAATGAATCACTATCCAATATTTGCATACATTTCACTTTTTAGCCCGGTCATACCGATCTTTACCGGAATCTTTAGGATGAATGTCGTAAATCGTGAAATGAAAATCCTGGTTTTGTTTTTGATCATTGCACTTGGTATTGATATCATTTCTGCGATGTTCATTAGGGATTATTTGATCATGTTGGGTCTTATGCATATCTATTTTTTAATTGAATTCCTATTTGTAATGTACATTATTTCCTCTTGGCAAGAGTCACCGAAGATAAAGAGGTTGTTTCAGGTGCTGCTGTTGCTCTATGTCCTATTCTGGTTCTGCGCGAAGTTTACATTCGAACCGTTCAACGGATTGTACTCTATCACTACGAGTGTTTCACAAGTACTACTTGCGCTTAGTGCAGGATACACGTTATTTATAGTAATCGGGAATAGAATGCAGCCATTAATCAGTCATCAGCGTTTTTGGGTGCTTCTTTCATTTGTGCTATTTTATGCAGGCACATTAGCATTTTACGCATTACAAGGAATTCTTGTTCATTATTCCAGAGAAGATGTGTTTCTTGCTGCATCTATTAATTGGAGCCTCAAAATTCTTTTTAATATCCTGTTCACTATAGGATTCCTATGTCCTCAGACTCAACCGTAATACTTACGGCGATCTTCAGCGTTACAATTGTAGTACTGGGATTGTTCTCTTTTTTTGTCCTCATGATGATTCGCAATCATCGCAAGGTTGAAGCAGCACAGCGTGAACGAATTCGCCAAATGCAGCTCTTTTCAGAAAAACTCCAATCGGCACGGGAAGAAGAACAAAAACGGATTGCCCGTGAACTGCATGACGAACTTGGTGGAACGCTTACAAGCATAAAATTTGATCTTCTTTGGCTGGAGCAACATACTTCTGCACAGGGTGAAGTAGCGCAGCGTTTCCAAGCGATGCGGGATTTGGTTGATTCGACGACGAAGGTCGTACAACGCATCTCTGCCGAACTTCGCCCAAAAATTTTAGATAGTTTTGGTTTAGCGGTAGCCGTTGAATGGCAAACCAATGAATTCAAAAAGAGAACCGGCATCGATGCACGATTTCGACAGCTAACAGAACTTCCTCCCATAGACGAAGCTGTAACGACGGGAGTCTATCGGATCGTTCAGGAGTCGTTGACGAATATTGTACGCCATGCGCAAGCCACATCTGTCGAAGTAAATTTGCAGCTTCGTAATGACCTGTTGCATGTCGAAATCATTGATAACGGGAAGGGCTTTGAAAAAGCAATGCTGGATCATCCGGAGTCTTTGGGTCTTTTAAGCATTCGAGAACGCGCCAGAATGATAGGAGGAAATGCAGTGATTAACGGAAGTCCAGGGAAGGGAACGCAAGTCGTCTTGGATACACCGTTGCAGAACAAACATCCATCACTAGCGAAGAATGGTTTGTCATGAGAGTGCTTGTGGTCGATGATCACGAATTCACGCGTGAAGGGGTTATCCGGATACTCACGGACAACTTTTCCACTTCAAAAATTGTCCGAGCCGGAACGTACGAAGCCGCCATGGAGCAAATAGAAAATGGTAAATTTGATCTCATGATACTCGACATCAACCTTCCGGGAAAAAGCGGGTTAGAAGTGCTCACATCGGTCAGGACTTCTCAACCGAGTCTTCCTATTCTCGTTCTGAGTATGGTTCCTGTTTCGCAATATGCACGCCGGGTGTTGCAGGCAGGAGCGACCGGATATATGACGAAGTCCGAACCGGCTGAAGAATTTCTGAAAGCTGTCCGTGCGGTTTCACAAGGCCTGAGATATTTCAGTCCGGAAGTACAGCAAGAAATTCCCGACCTCATTGATGAATCGATCAATCGGCCAAAGCACGATAAGTTATCCGACCGTGAGTTTGAAATCCTGCAAAGGATGGCAGATGGAAAAAGTTCAAAAGAAATCGCCGGCGAGTTTAAAATTACAGTGAATACGGTGAATTCGTACCGCAAGAGGATAATGATGAAACTTCATGTAAAGTCCAGTGCCGATGTTATCAAATATATGTATAAATATAAAATCTTAGAATAGACGGGTACCTATCCATTCGTCTTGCCCTCTTCTATCCCGACAATATTCCACGGGTCTCTCGGTACATTTCTTCTCACATTGAAAGGGCAAAAAATGTTTGAAGCAGTGAAGTACAGTTCCTTTTCAAACTGTCTTCTGAATTTTTGAGTGATTTCGCTGTTGCCCATTGGATCGAACATTTTGTTCAGTGAATGATTTTTCCTACATTTCTTTAAAATGATTTCAGAACGAACACCCTCACATAATCGTCCGTTATTTCTTGTCGCGATTCTGTCTCTTGCCTTCTGGCAATCAGCCGTATCTCAGGAACAGAAACAACAGAATGGAATTTCCAGCACTTGGCTTCTACTGCAAGCACTTCCCAGTTATTCTTGGACAAGTTTTCTACGACAGACAAATTTTGCTTTTGAATGGGAAGCAGCGCCGGTGTTGTATTCATTTGGGATGAATAAGCAGGATCCACCCTGGCATTTTTTTCAAGTAACACAACCGGAGAGGTTTGCCGGTTCAATTGAATTGGTTGTCTCTACACAACTCTATACCAGCAAGGTCGGGACAAGCCATTGGGGTTTCTCCGGACAATTCTTAGCACACCTTCCGCTCGTTGAATATGGCGAATATATCGGTTTGAACCTCGGTGTTGCCCGCTACGCTATTGCCGGGATGTCATCAAATTATATCGTCGGAGGGTTCTCAACTTTTTTTGGTTTTCTTCATTATAATATCAAATTTAGTCCGTCTGCCAAAATCTGGATGAATACAATCGAATTCCGATTTTTCTAACCTTCGTTATGAATTCTCAAAAACATCTCCTGCGGTTTGTTTGTTTTTCTCTTTTTACTCTTCACTCCTCACTACAGGTTGTAATTTTTTCCTGACTCGTTTCATTGCAAAATCGTTCAAACAATTACCTGTTTCACCGGACACCGTAGCGGCAAAGATCGAACATCCTATTTTTCCGCAAATTGGACTTTTAGTTCTATGGATCGGTCATACAACGCGTTTGATTCAAATTGCTCCTCACTGACCCGATATTTACCAACACAGCAGGTATGATTTTCAAACGCCGAATAGAACCGGGCATTTTTCCGTGATCGATTAGATTACATTCTCATCTCGCATATTCATTTCGATCATTTGAGTTATGGTAGTCTGTCGTTGCTGCCCAAAACTGCAACGATGTTGCTCCCGCCTGGTGCGGAGAATATATTCCAGAGTTCGGTTTTTCAGAATACCGAGAGATGAATGCGTGGACGATGTTTGAAGCGGATGGTGTGCGTATTACCGCCGTTCCTGTTAAACATTTTAACGGACGATACGGATTTGATGTTGCATGGCTGGATCATCATACGTACACAGGTTATGTGATTGAGTACCAAGGGAAAACTGTGTTCTTTGCCGGCGACACCAGCTCTGTTCAGGAAGGAAGAGAGGTTTATCCGTTTGTTCCTCCCACCCAAATATTTATCGGTTAAATTACTCTCTGTTTTCTCACGCTTTTCGTTGATTCTCCTTCAACTTCTCACTACATTTCCACGTCATCGTGAGGTGCTTACTCTGGCAAAAGTGGAATGAACATCGCGATCTTCGCCTCCGGGCGCGGCTCTAACTTTCAAGCAATTCTCAGCGCAATCGATGCCGGTCTTCTACCGGCGCGCATCATCGTACTTATCAGCAACAGGTCCGATGCAGGTGCACTAGATATTGCACGCACTCGCAGAATTCAAACAAGTCACCTCTCGCAGAAAATGTTTCCGTCGGAGGAAGCGCTTGCAGAAGCGATGCTTAATGTGTTATCCCAGCAGAGAGCAGAGCTTCTTGTGTTCGCAGGATATTTGAAGAAAATTCCATTGCAGGTGGTACGACGATACCGTAACCGCATTGTGAATATTCATCCTGCGCTGCTGCCGTTGTTTGGCGGAGCGGGAATGTACGGTCACTTTGTACACGAAGCAGTCATTGCGAGTGGAATGAAAGTTTCCGGCGCTACGGTTCATATTGTAGACGAAGAATATGATCGCGGTCCGATTGTGATGCAAAAAACTGTCGAAATCATTCAGGATGACACTCCGGATTTGCTTGCTGCAAAAGTACTAAAAATTGAACATGAAATTTATCCTTTAGCATTAAAAGCCTTTGCTGAAGGAAAAATAAAAATTGAAGGAAGAAAAGCTTGGATAANNTGCTGAAAATTCGGCGTGCGCTGATAAGTGTTTCGGATAAAAAAGGAATCGTCGAATTTGCAAAAGCCTTGAAAGAATTCGGCGTCGAGATAATTTCCACCGGCGGAACATTTACGGTATTGAAAAACGCCGGCATTGATGTGAAATCGGTTTCAGAGGTGACCGGTTTTCCGGAGATTCTTGATGGCCGCGTGAAGACTTTACACCCGATCATTCATGGCGGCATTCTTGCGGTGCTCGACAATCCATCGCATCGCGAACAGCTGCAGAAACATAATATTGAACCGATCGATCTCGTGGTCGTGAACTTGTATCCGTTCGAGCAAACCATTGCTGTTGAAAATGTGAAGCTCGATGAAGCCATTGAACAAATCGATATCGGTGGACCGGCGATGGTGCGTTCGTCGTCAAAGAATTTTAAGCACACTGCTGTAATCGTCAACCCTGATTTGTATGGCGTCGTATTGGAAGAAATGCGCGAGAACGACGGTGCGCTCACCCTGCAAACACGTTTCCAGCTTGCATGCCGTGCGTTCCAGCACACCGCTCATTACGATTCAGTCATTGCATCGTATCTTGCTGGACTGACGCCGCAGAACACGCTGCCAGATTTCATTACATTGTCGTTGATGAAGGAACAACCGATGCGGTATGGTGAAAATCCTCACCAATCGGCTGCGCTCTATGGAAAATTTGGCGAACATTTTCAGAAACTGCACGGTAAAGAACTTTCCTATAATAATATCTTAGATATCAATGCGGCAGCACTCTTGTGCGCCGAGTTTGATGAGCCAACGGTTGTCATCGTAAAGCATAATAATCCTTGCGGTGTTGCTTCCGATGCAGTTCTCGTTGAAGCTTACAAGAAAGCATTGGCGACCGATACCAAATCGGCATTTGGCGGAATTGTTTGTGTCAATCGTCCGCTGGATCGTACAACTGCCGAAGCCATCAATGAGATTTTCACCGAAGTCGTTATTGCTCCGGAGTATGAGCGAGGAGTCTTGGAACTTCTGACAAAAAAGAAAGACCGTCGGTTGATGAAGCAAATATTTAATCTGCGCAAAGTGCGGGAGTTGGATATCCGTTCGGTCGTTGGCGGTATGTTGGTGCAGGAACGGGATCAGCACCGGATTCATTCAACCGATTTGAAGGTTGTTACCAAACGTCAGCCGACGGACGAAGAAATGCAGGCGCTGTTGTTTGCGTGGCGCATAGCAAAGCACGTGAAATCGAACGCTATCGTATACACATTGGGTGATCGAACACTCGGTATCGGTGCAGGACAAATGTCGCGTGTCGATTCATCCAAGATCGCGGCAATGAAAGCTACGGACGCTGGATTTGATTTACACGGCTGTGCAGTCTCATCCGATGCGTTCTTCCCGTTTGCAGATGGATTGTTGGAAGCGGTAAAAGTAGGTGCAACTGCAGTTATTCAGCCCGGTGGTTCTGTGCGCGATGAAGAAGTTATTAAAGCAGCAGACGAACATGGTGTGGCGATGGTTTTCACCGGCATTAGACATTTTAGACATTAAATGATACTTTTGTTCACTTTCTAATTAGTCATTGGATACTCATGGGACTCTTTTCATTATTTTCTGCTGACCTTGCCATTGATCTTGGCACGGCAAACACTGTCATCTGGATGAAGGGCAAAGGCATCATCCTGAATGAACCTTCCATCGTCGCGTTCGATCGAAACACGAAGCGCATTATTGCTATCGGCAATGAGGCGCGTGAGATGCTCGGCCGTACGCATAAAGATATCCGCACAATCCGCCCGATGAAAGACGGTGTGATAGCGGATTTTGAAATCGCTGAAGGTATGCTGCGCGAGTTCATTAAAAAAATCAGCGCGGGCTGGGTACCGAGCAGACGCATCATCGTGTCGGTACCATCCGGCATCACGGAAGTGGAAAAGCGCGCTGTGCGCGATTCTGCCGAGCATGCCGGAGCGAAAGAAGTACACTTACTTGCCGAACCCATGGCAGCCGCCATCGGTGTTGGTTTAGATGTCGATGCACCGGTTGGTAATATGGTCGTCGATATTGGCGGCGGCACAACGGAAATTGCCGTCATCGCATTGTCCGGTATTGTCAATGAAGAATCGCGGCGCGTTGCTGGCGATGAGATGAACGAGTCGATCATCCAATTCTTCAAACGGAACCACAACATTTTGATTGGTGAGCGAACCGCAGAAGCTATTAAGTGCGAAGTCGGATCAGCAATGCCTCTCAAAGAAGAAATCACCATCCAAGTAAAGGGCCGCGATCTTGTCAACGGCATACCGAAAACAACAGAAGTAAGTTCCGTTGAGATCCGTGAAGCACTCAACGAACCGATTGCACAAATTGTAGAAGGAGTGAAGATCACGCTGGAACGCACTCCCCCAGAACTCTCCGCCGACATTCTCGACCGCGGTATTATGCTCACCGGCGGCGGCGCCTTACTCAAAGGCCTTGACGAACGACTTCGTCTGGAGACCAATCTTCCCGTCCACGTTGCCGAAGAACCATTGCTGGCTGTTGTGCGCGGCACCGGCAAGGTGATGGAGAATATGGAAAAGTACTCCAAGGTTCTGCTCAAGGGAAAGAGATATTAATGATGTGAGATTTGAGATTACACCTGTCTTCAATTTCAAATCTACAATCTACAATTCTTATTATGCTTCAACGCTTCTACGATATTCTTTATGAATTCAGAGAGTACGCCATTCTTACTGGGTTAGTTGTGCTTTCAATCCTCCTGATGGCATTGAACGACAATCCGCAGATAAAACAGATTCGCACAATTTCAACAGTAGCATTCGGAGTGATGCAGGAAAAACTGAGTTTCATCCCTATGTACTTCGGACTTAAATCTGAGAACGAACTTCTTCGTCATATCAATATCGAACTCGCAGATGAGGCACAGCGGCTTCGTGAAGCAAAGCTCGAAAATCTTCGGCTTCGCCAGCTGTTGGATCTGAAAAGTCAATTACCATATACATTCAGAGCGGGTCGTGTCGTCAACAAAAATCTTTCTCTTCTCCGCAACACACTTACACTTGATGTTGGTCTCGCAGACGGCATTCAGGAGCGCATGCCGGTAGTGAGCAGTGGTGGATTGGTCGGTGTTGTTACATCAGTCACGAAGCATTATTCCATCGTGAATATTCTCATCAATACAGACTTCCGTGTAAGCGCCAAAATCCAGCGCAGCCGGGTGGATGGAATTATTGCATGGGATGGGAAAACCTTTGCTCTCAAGGACATACCAAAGATGCGAGATATCAAAATTGGCGATTTGATAACTACCTCCGAATATGGCAACACTTTCCCATCGAACATTCGCATCGGAATTGTTAGTGATGTACGCGAACAAGCAAGCTCGCTATTCAAATCCATCACTATGACACCCAGTGTGGACTTTGTTAAGCTGGAAGAGGTGTTTGTGATAGTTTCCATACCAGACGCGGAGCGAGTTGAACTCGAGCAGCGTTCTATTCCACATACCGGTAGATAACCGGACAACCATACTAAGATTTTATTTGAGTTCAATAATTGAAGGATGGACTTGATCGTCCTTTTCTTGCATCTTGCTCGTTTTTCCGTTACTTTATTTACGAAATAATTCATAAATACCAGCGAATCCACTGATGGCAAAGCTCAAAACAGAAAAGCCCAGAAAATCGCAAGTTCCGTATGTTTCCATTGTCATTCCCCTTCTGAATGAAGAAGAATCATTGCGCGAGTTATTTTCGCATATCAGAGAGACGATGCGACGGATAAACAAGCGATACGAAGTCATCTTTGTTGATGACGGCAGTACGGATAAATCGTTTAAGGTGTTGACAGAATTGCACGCTGAGCATCCGGATAATATAAAAGTGATTCGCTTTCGGCGAAATTTTGGTAAGTCGGCAGCGCTTTCGGCAGGATTCAAAGAAGCAGAGGGTGACTTTGTCATTACGATGGACGCCGATTTGCAGGATGATCCCCAAGAGATCCCCTTGCTCATCGAAGCATTGGGTGATTCGTACGATCTTGTATCGGGATGGAAGAAAAAGAGACACGATTCTGCCATCTTCACGTTGCCATCACGCATCGCTAACGCTATTACAAGTACGTTGACTGGATTGCGTATCCATGATTTGAATTGCGGTTTAAAAGTATACCGAAACGAGGTTGTAAAGGAATTGAAAATTTACGGCGACCTCTATCGCTATATTCCTATTTTGGTGCATCAAGCCGGTTTTCGTGTGGGAGAGAAAGTTGTTCAACATCATCCACGAAAGTACGGCTACTCAAAATATACCGTTGGAAAATTTTATCGCGGCTTTCTTGATTTGCTGACGATTCTTTTCACTGCAAAATACATTCGCCGTCCGCTCCATCTATTTGGTGTATGGGGACTTGTCTCGTTCATAATTGGCGCTGCAATCGATGGCTATCTGTCTATTGAATGGCTTATGGGTCTCACATCGCTCAGTAATCGTCCGCTCTTCATGGTTGGGTTTCTCTTTATTATTATTGGCGTTCAATTTGTATCCCTCGGTTTGCTCGGTGAGATGATCTCACGCCACGAACGCAACGAAGAGACTTATTCCATACGTGAAATTTTGAAGTAAGACTCCGTGTCTATCCGTTCTTCAATCATCGATTCCCATTTTCTATACATCGGATAGTACATACAGACCCGACAAATGGAATGACAAACATCAACCAACATCAATTTGAAATTTTGAAGAATAAACATACGTGGGAATCCAAACGCTTGCTTCGTACCATCTACGCCATGTTTTATCACCAGATTGCCCAATTGATCGATCCGACTATTGAGGGAAAGATCGTTGAACTTGGTTCGGGTATCGGTAATTTAAAGATGGTAATTCCACAGGCCGTATGCACGGATCTGTTCCCGAATCCATGGCTCGATGCAGTTTGCAGTGCGTACTCGATGCCATTCGAAAGCAAATCCATTTCGCATCTTGTGCTCTTTGATGTGTTTCATCATCTTGAACGACCCCATGCTTTCTTTCAAGAAGCGTTCCGCGTCTTAAAGAAAGGCGGACGTATTATTATTTTTGAACCTTATATCAGTGTAACTTCAATGGTGGTGTATGGGCTTTTCCACCACGAACCAATAGCATGGAACTCGGTCATCGATCCATCGGATCAGCCGCATATTGATGACCGTTATTACGCTGCTCAAGGAAACGCCACACGCCTTTTCTTCCGACAGGAAACGACAAATTGGATAGGGAATTGGAAGGTGTTTCACCGTGAAGCAATTGTGAGTTATAGTTACTTGTTCTCCGGTGGATATAGCAAACCGGCGTTCTATCCCGAGAAAGCGCTGCCGTTTGTCCAAAGGGTTGATGCAGTACTTTCGCGATGGCCATCGCTGTTTGCTGCACGTTGTATCGTAGGATTAACGCCCGTATGATAAAGAATACCGACACAACAATTCCCTTAAAAGAATATTTTGACTCCATCGCAGATCGATGGGATCGATGGAAAAATCGTAATCGCTATTACCATAAAAGTGTTGAGCGTTTGCTGCAATTCCTCGTTCCTCCACAGTCCACCGTGCTTGAACTCGGTTGTGCTACAGGCGATCTGTTGAATGCTGTACAGCCTTTTAAAGGCGTTGGAATAGACATCAGTCCAATGATGGTGCAACTAGCTCAGCAAAAGCATCCGCATTTAATATTTCATGTAGTGAACGCGGAAGAATTATCGCTTGATCAAAAGTTTGACTATGTTGTAATGTCTGATCTCGTTGGGCATTTATATGACATCCAGCTTGCCCTGGAAAAAGCCCATACGGTCATGATACCGCGTTCCCGCCTTATTATTACATATTATAATTTTCTGTGGGAGCCGGTTCTTCTTCTAGCAGAAAAGATCGGCATCAAGACTCCCCAGCCGCGTCAGAATTGGATCAACACACATGACTTGCATAACTTGCTCGATTTGGCAGATTTTGAAATTATTCGCACTGGATATCGATTGCTCCTGCCAAAGAACATTCCTGTAATCTCATGGCTCTTCAACAAATATTTTTCTCAGCTTCCCTTGCTCAGAAAATTTTGCGTCGTCAGGTTCATTGTTGCACGCCCGCGGGTTCAGGAAACCAATTCTGATCGATTTTCTGTTTCTGTCATCATTCCAGCACGGAACGAACGCGGCAATATCGAGACAGCCGTACAACGCATTCCCAGCATGGGCAGCAAAACTGAAATAATTTTCGTGGAAGGTGGCTCTAAAGACGGAACACTTGATGAAATTAAACGTGTTGTAAATCTTTACGGTGAGAAACAAAATATTACCTATTGCGTACAAAGCGGCAGCGGAAAAGCGAATGCAGTACGCGATGGCTTTGCCCGTGCAACTGGCGACGTTCTCATGATTCTTGACGGTGACTTGACTGTAGCACCGGAAGATTTGCCAAAGTTTTTCAACGCACTCGCTACAAACCATGGAGAGTTTGTCAACGGCAGCCGGCTCGTCTATCCAATGGAAAAAGAAGCAATGCGTTTTCTCAATCTCATTGGCAATAAGTTCTTCAGTATACTGTTCACGTACCTGCTCGATCAAAAATTTAAAGATACACTCTGTGGAACAAAAGTGCTCTTTAAATTAGATTACGAAAAAATTGTAGCAAATCGTTCTTACTTCGGGGAGTTTGATCCGTTCGGCGATTTCGATCTTATCTTCGGCGCTGCAAAACAGAATATGAAAATTGTTGAAATGCCGATTCGCTACACCGAACGTACGTACGGCACAACCAATATCCAACGCTGGCGACATGGTCTCTTGTTGCTGAAAATGGTTCTCGTTGCAGCACGCCGAATGAAATTTGTTTAAGTGAATTTCGCTCATGGCAAAACACAATCGTTCAGATAATAGCAACACTAAGACTCAAGTGAAACTTACACAATATGATCGCATGAGTCTGTGGTTCGAAAAAAATGCACAACGGTGGCTCTTCTGTGTGCTTGTCATTGGATTGAGCGCCGGCATCTTATCATTCGACATAAAACCAAGTGTTGATGGCGACGATACCTCATATGTACTGCAAGCGATGAACATTGTTTCTACAGGTCAATTGCCTGTCGGATTCAGGACTCCTGGTTATCCAATTATTCTGGCATTGTTTATCTTTGTTTTCGGTACAAACTTGGTGCTGCTCAAAGCAACATCGTTAGTATTTTTTCTCGGAATTATTCTTTCGTTATTCTTCGTTTTTCGCAAACGCCTCAAGCCGATGGTGCTCTTTCCAACCCTACTCTTCATCGCTCTCAATCCGCTGATGTTACGATATTCACATCAGACATTTAGCGAAATACTTTTTGCACTATTGTTGATATGGGCGATCTATTGCATTCTGCGCGCTAGTGAAACAAACTCATTTATCTTCACAATCTTTGCCGCCATCATTACCATGGCATCATTTTATATCCGCATTGCAGGCATTACGGTTGTAGGAGCAACGGTTTTTTTCTTCGCACTGCAACGCCGCTGGAAACAAAGCGGTCTATTTATCATTGTATGTATAATACTTTATAGTCCGATAAAAATTTATGAGTGGACATCCGGGACAGCGGCATTCGGACAGGCTTCCATTCTCCTGTTAAAGAACCCATATAACTTAACACTGGGATTAGAAACAGTCGGCGGATTTATCGAACGATTCATCAATAACATTTTCAATCAATTGAATTATCAAATTCCATTCGCACTAGGATTGCCTATGCCGCCCGAAATAGGCGTCGCTGACGGCAGGTTGTTATATTTTCCTACCGGGTACGGAACAGAATCGATCAATTGGATTGCATGTCTAGGGATTCTTGTTTCTACCGTCGTACTGATTGGTCTCATCACGCCTATCATAAAACGTAAAATTGCAACTAATTCTTTCATTGGAATTTTTATAATAGTGTATATTGCCTTCATCTCATTGGCATTGCAAAATCTTTTTGCCACACCACGCATGCTTGTTCCAATTATTCCATATTTATTTTTTGGAATATTTGAAGGATTCCGCTGGCTCGGCAATCGTTGGGCAAAAGTGACAGATGCAGAAACTGTTTCAGCACGCGCTAAAACGGTTACGCTTATTGCATGTTGCGGATTGATGTTTGCTGATGTCATGGGAACAAAACAAGCTGCCGATGAAAATTATCCAATACTGAAAGCAAACCTTGGTGGAAATAAATTCGCCGGCTTCACGGAAGATTGGGTAAATTATCTGCGGGCATCACTCTGGATCAAAGAACAACTGCCGGCACAAACCACCGGTATCGTCTGCCGAAAACCTGAATTGTTTCTTATCTACGCCGGTAATTATTCCGTTTATGGAACTTACAAAATTGATCAGACCAATCCGGATTCAATTGTTGCAAAGTGGAAGTCGCTCAAGATGACACATCTTCTGTACGACAACTTCCAGTGGTCATCCACGCTGCGCCGATACGTACAGCCGGTTGCAGAAAAGTACCCTCAGATGTTTGAACTTGTACATCAAGAGGGCTCGCAATTCCCCAGTTACATTTTTCATCTTAATTATATGGCAGCGACCGACTCGGCAGTACTACAAAAAGGGCAGATCCATTGAAAATCGTTATTGTCGGTCCAGCATATCCTCTCCGGGGAGCAATGGCACAAATGAACGCTATCCTCGGTCATCATCTTTCGCAAAAACATGATGTGCAAATTGTTTCATTTACAAGACAGTATCCTTCATTGCTTTTTCCAGGCAAGTCACAGATAGATCCAGGGAAACCATTGTTCAATGTTCCCACTGTTTCATTGATAGATTCCATTAATCCAATCTCTTGGTACCGTGCTGCTCGATATATTACAAACCAAAAGCCAGACGTCATCATCTTCCGGTACTGGATGCCATTCTTTGCACCATGCTTTGGTTCGATTGCCCGACTGGTAAAGCGTAAAATCAACGCGCAGGTGATTTTCATTTGCGACAATATCGTCCCGCATGAAAAACGTCCTGGCGATGGAGCGCTGACGAAGTATGCATTCCATTCTGCTGACGCGTTTGTTGTGTTATCGAAAGAAGTCGAGAAGGATCTCGTCCGCATTCTACCGAACGTACGATACATAGTATCTCCGCATCCATTATACGATGTCTTCGGTACACTTCAGTCAAAGGAAGAAGCACGAAAGAAACTTGGGCTTAAGGATGAACGCGTGATGCTCTTCTTCGGTTATGTGCGGTCATATAAGGGACTCAGCGTATTGATTGACGCTATGCTGAAAATTCAAGAAATGGCGCCGGTAACGCTTTTGATCGTCGGAGAATTCTACGAGGATGAAAAAAAATATCGAGCAATGATCCACAGGCATGGATTAGAAAATTGTATCCAAATTCATTCTCAATATATTCCCAACGATGAAGTTGCAACTTTTTTTTCCGCAGCAGATGTTGTTGTGCTTCCTTACATTTCGGCGACACAGAGCGGTATTATCCAGGTTGCTTACCACTTTAATAAACCTGTCATTACCACACATGTTGGCGGTTTATCGGAAGTGGTAATACATGGACACACAGGATTTGTTATCCCTCCGAATAATCCAGATGCATTGACAAAGGCAGTAATGGAATTTTATAATAAACATTGTGAAGAAGAATTTGCTAAGAACATTTCAGAAGAAAAGAGACAGTATAGCTGGGATAAATTTATTGAGCGGCTTGAAACTCTATTTGTGAAAAAAGCCTAACCTATGCAATACGATCCAATTAAAAAGATTTTTGGTGATGCAGCACGGAATAAACCATGGCTGCGAATTCTGTTCTACAAGCTGCTCGGTATTGCATTCCTGCGCGAATGGTATGTAAAGAGCGAACTTCGCCGGCAGTTGAGCCAACGAAAAGAACCGTTCACCGTATACGATGCCGGCAGCGGCTTCGGGCAATATTCATACTTTATTGCGAAACAATTTCCGCTTGCGACTATCTATAGTATTGATTTGAAAGAAGAGCAAATTGCCGACTGCAATCAATTTTTCCGCACGATTGGTTTGGTGCGGTGCTCTTTTGCCGTTGAAGATCTGATGCAAATTCAGCATAAGGAGAAGTTCGATGTTATTCTTTCGGTGGATGTCATGGAACATATTCCGGATGATGTTAAGGTCTTCCAAAATTTTTATCGTGCACTCAAGAAGAATGGACAACTTTTCATCAATACACCATCTAACTTAGGGGGGTCTGATGTTCATTCCCAAGATGACCACAGCTTTGTCGAAGAACATGCGCGTAACGGCTACAGTGTGGAGGAGATACGGAACAAACTAGAGGCTGCGGGTTTTCACGCGGAGACGATACGCTACACGTATGGACATTGGGGCACCGCCGCATGGCGATTGGGCATCAAATTTCCCCTGCTGCTTTTGCATGCCTCAAAGGGATTTTTTATCTTGCTGCCACTCTACTACCTCATCGTATTACCGTTGGTTTTACCGATGATGTGGTTGGATTACAGTACCGATAACAAAACTGGTACAGGATTGAATGTAGTGGCAAAGAAAGCGTGATGTTGTGTGTGCCACTGAATTTGTTGAAAGTAACTCCTTTTCTCTGTATTATATTTTCAGGAGAGAATCGAAGCAAGCTCCTCATTGTCAAAAATTTCTCACAATATTCATGAGGGATTAAAATTATTTATGGCAAAGAAAGTAAGAGAACAGATTCGTAACCCCAAAACCATGGTGGAACATCCCATCATCCCGCCGAAGTATCAACATCCCGTTGCTATTGCAATTATTTATCTCAGTTTGTTAATATTTTTCCATTCCATCATATTCGACGGTAAATCGTATCAAGGTGCAGATTCAATTGCCTCGCATAGTTGGGATACATTATATAAGGATGCTAAAGCTGAGGGAATTATTCCACTATGGAATCCGTATATTTTTTGTGGAATGCCGGGATATGCAAGTATCACATTCGCAGTGGAAAGAACCTTTGACCTGACAGCCTTTGTGTGGGAAAAGATAGTCCGCACTGTGCTTACATATCTTTTCTTAGATGGAGGTCATCAATCAGGCACGTGGATACTATACTATTTTGTATATGGAATTGGTGTCTACCTTTTTGTCTATCAACGTCTTAAAAATAAATCGGTTGCGCTAATCGTGTCGTTAATGACGATGTATGCGACGCGAGTTGCAGTTTTGATCATGATTGGTCACGTTACCAAAATTGCCGTGCTGGCATGGTTTCCCTATGTCTTTCTTCTTGTGGATAAACTGCGCGAGAAGTTTAATTTCCTTTTAGCTCTTTTACTCATTATTATGCTGCGGCTGTTATTAGAACCAACCCATATACAATTCATATATTACATCTATTTGTCCTTGGGATTTTATCTGATCTTTTTCTTTGTTCGAGCACTGCTAAAAAAAGAGAATTGGAAGAAAATTCTTGTAAGTGGAACAACATTATTGTTTGCCACCGTTTTTGCAGTACTTATGGGTGCAGATCAATATTTATCGACACTCGAATACAATCCATATTCGATCCGTGGAACAAATCCTATCGTACAAACCTCTGCAACATCACAAACAAAAACTATTGAGGGTGGCTTGGATTACGATTATGCAACGAATTGGTCATTCAGTCCCGGCGAGATGATGACTTTCTTTGTTCCTTCATGGTACGGATTTGGAGATAATCCTTACCAGGGTCCATTAACACAAAATCGGGAAATTAAACTAAACACATACATAGGTCCACAACCTATGGTTGATGCTCCGCAATATATGGGTGTTATCGTTATAGTCCTTGCAATCATCGGATTCATCAAGTATCGAAAAGAACCATTTGTTCAATATATGGGAATTATGATTCTATTTTCATTACTCGTCGCATTTGGGAAGGAGTTTTCGCTCATTTACGATCTATTGTATCGGTACCTTCCCATGTTCAACAAGTTCCGAGTTCCGCTGACGATTCTCATACTCGTCCAATTCTTTATACCAATTCTTGCCGGGTATGGGATTGTATCTTTTATTCCGGAACAAAGGAAGAACTTGAGCCCTCTTCAGGAGAAACGATGGAAATATACGCTTGGAGGTATTGGTCTCGGTATTCTTATCGCCCTCATAGGTAAAAGTGTAATCACAGGAATTTATACATCTTTTTTCCCAGTTCAAGAAGTTGGAAATCTTCTCGCGCGATACTATGGTCAACTGAATCCGACAGCTCTCGAAATGCTACATGATTTTATTGTCTCTTCTGTTATAACGGATGTTCTTGTAGGGTTTGTTCTCCTTATGGTTGTGTTTAGTGCTTTCTTTTATTATCAGAAAGGAAAACTAAAATCTGCAACGCTCTATGGCATACTCGTTGTTGCCGTTCTTTTTGATCTCTGGCGTGTTGCATGGAAACCCTCAGACCCAAAGGATCAAATGGAAAGTCTCCAATCAATCCCAACACCTGAGTTTGTAAAAATTTTACAACAAGATACCACAACATTCCGTGTGTTGAAAATTCATGATGGTCAACCTATTTATGACAACTCGCTTGCATACTGGCGTATCTCGAATGCCTATGGATATCAAGGAGCAAAGATGCGTATTTATCAAGACATGGTCGATGTAGCCGGGTTGGGAAATCCGCTTGTGTGGCAGCTTATGAATATTAAGTATCTTATCAGCAACAGAGACGAATCAAGTCCGGCATTAGCACAAGTGTACAATAGTCCAAATACAAAAGTCTATGAAGTTCGTTTCTGGCTGCCCAGAGTGTTCTTTGTGAATAGATGTGAGGTAAGCGATAGTCTGAGTACTCTCAATAATATAGCCGCTAGGTCATTCGATCCACGTGATATTGCTTATCTCCCTGAAAACATCAGAACAAAAATCGACCCACCGTTGCAAAGCGCAGAAGCAACACTCGTGCATTATGGAATTCAAGACCTTGAAGTCCGCACAACGGCGACAGGGAATAATCTTTTATTTCTCAGTGAAGCTTATTATCCTAAGGGATGGAAAGCGTTTATCGATGGGAACGAGGTGAAAATTTTTCAGCTTGATTATTTGTTCCGTGGTGTTATTATTCCTCCGGGAACTCATACACTGATGATGAAGTTTAAACCGGCATCGTTTACAATCGGCAAGAATATCAGCTTAGGAACCAATCTGTTGGTTCTCAGCAGTCTTTTGGTGTTCGCGATACAATTTTTCGTTCGAAAAAAGAAAGAATCACAAGTCTGAGATAATATTGAATATATACCAAGGCAATGAGAAAGGGTTTTAAATGAAAGCGGTGATTTTATGTGGTGGTAAGGGGACACGGATCAAAGGGATATCCGAATTACTTCCTAAACCAATGGTGCCCATCGGCGGCATGCCTATTTTATGGCACATCATGAAGAACTATTCTCATTATGGGATCAAAGAATTTATTCTGTGTTTGGGTTATAAATCATGGGAGATTAAAGAATTCTTTGTGAACTATAAGGCCATTTGCCATAATTTCACAATAAATCTTAAGAACGACCATATGGACATTCACGATACTTTGGAAGACTCGGACTGGAAAGTGACGCTTGCCGATACCGGAGAAAACACGATGACAGGCGGACGGCTGTCGCGAGTGAAAAAATATTTAGAAGGTGAAGAACTGTTTTGTCTAACCTATGGTGACGGTCTTTCTGATATAAATATCCGGGAGAGTATAGAATTCCACAGGAAATCCGGAAAAATCGGTACGTTAGCTGCCGTACATCCATCTTCGCGATTTGGTGAAATTACATTCAAAGATTCCACCGTCACAAATTTCAATGAAAAAGCGAATATTGGACAAGGATGGATAAACGGCGGATTTATGATCTTCGACAATAAAAGACTCTGGGATTATTTGTGGTCAGATGATGATTTGGTGTTAGAGCGAGACACGCTCCCTGCCATGGTAAAAGACAATCAGCTGGGGGCATTCCAGCATGAGGGTTTCTGGCTTGGTATGGATACGCCGCGAGAATATGAATCCTTAAACGAAATGTGGGCAAGCGGTACTGCTCTCTGGAAAACCTGGGCTTAATAACTTTATGGAACATTCATTTAAGAATTTTTATCAGAACAAACGTGTTTTAGTAACAGGGCATACGGGTTTTAAGGGGGCATGGCTCAGCATCTGGCTCAACGAGCTTGGTGCAAAAGTATTTGGATATTCATTGGATCCTCCATCGCAACCCAATATCTATGAATCGTGCGGTCTGCAAAGCCGCATTGAAGAAGTACATGCCGATGTTCAGAATTATGATACATTAAAAAAATATATTTCAGAAGTGAAACCTGATGTCGTGTTCCACTTAGCTGCTCAGGCATTGGTACGATATTCCTATGATGTTCCCCATCTGACCATGAGAACCAATGTTCTCGGAACTTTAAACATTCTCGAAGCTGTCAAAGAATCTGATTCGGTTAAATCGCTCGTCATTGTTACAAGCGATAAATGCTACGAGAATCACGAACAGGTCTGGGGATATAAGGAGAGCGATCCTCTAGGTGGGGAAGATCCGTACAGCGCCTCAAAGGCTGCTGCAGAAATTGTTTTTCGTTCGTATCTCAAATCTTTCTTCCGACATAAGGAGAATCTCGGTGCCGTGAGCGTGCGCGCAGGAAATGTCATTGGAGGAGGAGATTGGGCAAAGGATAGGATCGTACCGGATGCCATCAGATCCTTGAGCAAGGGTGAGTTAATTCAAATACGAAACCCCATGGCCATGCGTCCATGGCAGCATGTGTTAGAGCCGCTCAGTGGTTATTTATGGCTGGCTGCACGTGCAAGCGATGATCCGATTGGATTTTCTGGAGCCTGGAACTTTGGGCCAAACGATAATTCTGCAAAGTGTGTACGTGATCTTGTGGAAGCGATCATTGGTAAATGGAAAAGCGGCGGATTCGAAATTATGCAGCAAGAGGGACGAAAACTCCATGAAGCAGGATGGTTACGATTGTCGTGTGACAAGGCCCATGTCATGCTGCCCTGGTCTGCGGTGCTCACGTTCGATGAAAACATGAAACTTACCGTAGACTGGTATAAAAAGTATCACGAGAGCCCGGATCAAAACCTGTATCATTACACCGTCCACCAGATACGCCAATATACAGAATTGGCACAAAAGAGAGATCAAATTTGGGCACCTTAACACTAACCAGGAATGTAGCTCTGATTTTCACGTGTCTTGTATCTGATTGATGTCTTTTTTAACAAGAACCTGTTATGTGAAAAATGAATATGAATAACACAGAGATCTTTTGCCGTTCATGTGGCTCTGCCCGGCTTGCACCAATTTTATCGTTAGGTCGCACGCCATTAGCGAACGCCTTGCTGACTCAAGCTCAACTCGGCCAGCCGGAATCAACCTATCCGCTGGATCTTGTATTTTGTCCGCAATGCAGCTTAGTGCAGATCACGGAGACAATTTCTCCGGAACAGTTATTTCGAGAGTACTTTTATTTTTCTTCTGTCTCTGACACAGTATTGGAAAATGCCAAGAACATTGCAAACCGATTAATCACAAGCAGAAATTTAACTTCATCAAGTTTGGTCGTTGAGATTGCCAGCAACGACGGCTATCTTTTAAAGAACTATCTGGACAAGAATATTCCCGTCTTAGGAATAGAACCAGCAGCAAATATCGCACACGTAGCAGAAAAAAGCGGTATTCGTACTCTCTGTGAATTTTTCGATGAAACAGTAGCGCAACGATTACGGACACAGGGTGAACAAGCAGATGTGGTCCATGCCAATAATGTTGTCGCACATGTCGCAAACCTTCATGGTGTTGTGGCGGGAATCAATGTGCTTTTGAAATCCGAAGGTGTCGCTGTCATTGAAAATCATTATGTAAAGGATCTTATCGATCACGTTGAGTTTGATTCCATTTACCACGAACATTTGTGCTATTACTCAGTGACCTCGTTTCAAAAGTTGTTCCGTCAGCACAATCTCGTTCTGGTAGACGCCGAGAGGCTGCCGATCCACGGAGGTTCCATACGAGTTTTCTTTCAACGTGCGGATGGTCCATGCAGCATGGCACACGAGGGTGCCACACGAGTAAAGAGATTGCTTGAAGAAGAAGCTGCGTGGGGTGTTGATCGATTTGATTGGTATAAAGGTTTTGGCGAAAAAGTAGAGCAGACAAAACGGGAATTGGTTTCGGTTTTACAAAAGTTAAAAACGGAGGGCAAGAAGATTGCCGTCTATGGGGCGTCTGCAAAAAGCACCACTCTGCTGAACTACTATGGGATCGGATCAGATATTTTCAGTTATGTGGTCGACAGGGGACCCGCGAAGCAGGGACGCTATACGCCGGGAACCCATCTTCGCATCTATCCGCCGGAACAGTTGCTGGAAACCCAGCCGGATTATGTACTCCTGCTCTCGTGGAATTTTGCAGACGAGGTACTGCTTCAGCAAGCTGAATATCGCCGGCGCGGCGGGAAGTTTATCATCCCTATCCCCCATTTAAGAATTGTATGATCAACATGATCTTTTCTAAAACAGTCATCCCTGATGCTTTTATTATTTCTCTGAATCGTAATGAAGATGAGCGGGGTTTTTTTGCTCGTACATTTTGCCGCTCTGAATTTACAGAACACGGACTCAATCCCGATCTTGTACAGTGCAGCATCTCTTTTAATAAGCAGAGGGGCACTTTGCGCGGTATGCATTTCCAGAAACCGCCGTACGAAGAGACCAAAGTAGTGCGCTGCACGATGGGTGCAATGTTCGATGTTATTATTGATTTGAGACCGGACTCGCCGACATTTAAACAATGGCTGTCGTTTGAATTAAATGCTGAGAACCGATCAATGTTGTATATCCCCCCGGGTCTTGCTCACGGATTTCTGACGCTAGAAGATAACACTGAGATGTTGTATCAGATGTCTGATCGATACGTACCTGAATCTGCCGCAGGCGTTCGATGGAACGACACGGCATTCGGGATCAAATGGCCTGAGACCCCACGGATTATTTCAGTGAAGGATCAGGAGTACACGGATTTCATCTTATGAAGAAGGTTCTCGTAACCGGAGGAAGTGGATTTATCGGTCGTCACTGTTTACCAGTGCTCGTAGCAAACGGTTATGAGGTTCACGCTGTGTCTATCGCACCAGAGGATCCTCTACCACAAATTCATTGGCATGTCGTCGACTTGCTGAATCCGGGAGAAGTGAACAAACTCATCGCAAAAGTAAAACCGACACACCTGCTTCACTTATCCTGGTATACGGTCATGGGAAAATACTGGACGTCGCTGGAGAACATTCGCTGGGTGCAGGCAAGTTTGGAATTACTTCAGGTATTTGCGGCAAACGGTGGAAAGCGGGTTGTGATGGCAGGAACGTGTGCGGAATACGATTGGAAATATGAATTGTATTCCGAGCAAACTACACCTCTTGTACCCGCAACACTCTATGGAGCCTGCAAGCACGCGCTGCAGGTCATGGTGGATGCTTTTTGCAAGCAAACCGGGTTGAGCTATGCATGGGGACGAATTTTCTTTCTCTATGGCCCGCACGAGCATCCGGATCGACTTGTCTCTTCTGTGATTCGTTCACTCTTGCAAGGAGAACCGGCACGTTGTTCTCATGGCAATCAGATACGGGATTTCCTTCATGTGGAAGATGTCGCTCATGCATTTGTTACGCTTCTCGATTCCGATATGGAGGGTGCTGTGAACATCGGACGAGGAACATCGGCGACAATTCGTGAGGTTGTTGAGATAATCGGCGACCAATTACATGGTAAACAATTGATTCAACTCGGAGCGCTGCCCGCGCCGCCCAATGATCCCCCTGTCTTGATTGCCGATACACATCGCCTTAATAGCCTTGGTTGGCGTCCGAAGTACGATTTGGAATCCGGATTAGAACAAACAATTGCTTGGTGGAAAACGAACCTTATCACTGCTAAAAGATCGCAAAAATGAAACTCACCATAGATACGAATTCGAAAATATTAACTTATGAGATTGATGGCCGTACGCAAAAAATTGATTTGTACTCAAAAGAAGCGTTTGAATTAATATCGAACCAATGGCTCAAAGTAGGATGGAACCAAAAATATCCATATACCTTTAGTTGGATGGGACGACCTATCATTCAATTACCCGAGGATATGATTCGCATCCAGGAGGTGATTTACCGCATCAAACCGGATGTGATCATTGAGACTGG
>PLMS01000100.1 GCA_003142575.1 Ignavibacteriota bacterium | reverse complement strand
AGGGGAGGACTAAGGTGGGGTCTGTTGTTCTTTGACCTCACCCTAACCCTCTCCTATGAGGAGAGGGGATTATTTTCCATGATATAAAAAATATGCTGAGTAGTTACAATACTATGATGAATGTAAATTGATTTTCTGTGACAATCAATTCACTGTCACTCTTGTTTTTCAACAAATGCGATTTTACATTGGAAGCGAGTACCTGTGCGATGGAAACTTGAACATATTCTGAAGAAAGGCAGCGGCAGCATCCTGTTAGAAGATGATGCTGTTCTTGCAATCAACAAACCGTCTGGTTTGCTTGTCTTACCGGACCGATATGATCATACCTTACTCAATCTCTATGATCTACTGAAAGAAACATTCGGAACTATTTTTGTGGTACACCGGATTGACAGGGAGACGAGCGGTGTTGTGCTTTTTGCTAAGACCGCCGAAGCACATGCAAAATTGAATACTGCATTTGAACAGCGGCAAGTGGAGAAAAAGTATCGTGCGATTGTTGCCCGCTCCGCGCGGCAAGCCGGAACATCACACACAGATAGTGACTCTATCAATTTGCCAATAATAGAAAACGAGCATGGTGTCAGGAAAATGAAGATTGATACGAAAAAGGGAAAAGAAGCTCGTACGGATTATACGGTGATGGAATGGTTCGACGGATATGCTCTTGTCGAGGCACGGCCGCATACCGGACGTACACATCAAATCCGTGTCCACTTGAGTGCCATCGGTTTGCCGATTCTCGCAGACCCTTTGTATGGTGACGGGCGAGGATTCTTTCTATCAACTATTAAACGGAATTACCAAGGGAAAGAAGTAGAACAACCACTCTTGGGGCGAACAGCACTTCACGCATTCTCTCTTTCATTCAGTCATCCGGTAACGAACGGGAATATCTTGGTAGAGGCGCCGTTACCGAAAGATATGGAAGCGGTGCTTAAAGCTCTGCGTAAGTATAAAAGGTGATGATACGAGGATGCGCCAATCTCAATTAATTGCTAAACCATAGAGAGACAATGGAAAGTCTGTCTCTACTTTTATCCAAGTAGTTCCGCCGTCTGTTGTTCTCAGGATTGTACCGTTCGTTCCAACGATGATGCCCTGCTGTTTATCAAAGAATTGAACTGCTCGTAAATCATTCGTGGATCCGCTTTCAAGTGCAGTCCACTTGGTACCTCCATTTTGCGTGCGTAAAATTGTCCCTTCTATTCCCACGATAAATCCGTTTGCTGTATCGGAGAAGGACACATTTAACAATTCCTTCGTTGTTCCGCTTGGTTGTCCTGTCCACGTTATACCCTTATTGGTTGTCCGAAGGATGGTACCAGCGGCACCGACAGTGATGAATGTAGATTTATCGAGCGGCGAGACAGCGGAAAGCCAACTGGACGTTCCACTTACCTGTGATGTCCAAGTCGTTCCTCTGTCTGTTGTACTCAAGATGGTTCCCATTGCTCCGACTGCAATTCCGTTTTGGTTATCAGAAAATACTATATCGCGCAGATGGTTGCTCGTTCCTGAGGAAATTTTCGACCATGTTATTCCGCCGTTGGTTGTTCTTAACATCATTCCATAATCACCCACAATAATGCCAGAATCGCTACGGATAAAGCAAGCGCGGAAAAGTGGACGAGAGGTTGTGCTTATCTGTGGGGTCCATGTTGTTCCTGCATCGTCCGAACGGAGAATGACACCACCGTTTCCTACAGCAATCATACTCGTCTGATCTATTGATGTGACCGACATCAGAGTATTCTCACTCTTGCCAGTCATCTTTGTCCAATTTGCACCGAAGTCTTTAGATTGAAAAAGAGCACCATTTGCTCCGACAGCGACTGCAATATTATTTTTGGGATACCTGTCCCGAGGAAGTAACTCAGCAATTGAAAGCTCGATAGGTTTTTCGAAACTAAGTGTAGAAGCTTCCCAAGAAGTTGCGCCGTCTGTTGTCCGAATGATGGTTTGTTTTGCCCCGACTGCAACCCCGATTTTTGCATCAATGAACGCTGCCGAAAGAAGTGCTTTACGTGTACTGCTCTTTTGCCGCAGCCAATTCGTTCCTTTTGTATAGGAAACGAGAATCGTGGCAGCGTTGCCAACTGCTGCAGAAAAATTTGCAGAAGGGAAGGCATTGCAGAAAAGTGTTTCTGTGGTTCCGCTGGGTTCTAATGTCCAATTTTCACCACCGTTGGTCGTATAGATGATGGTTCCATTCTCTCCTACGATGATACCATTATTCAATTCAGAAAAAGAAACCGAATAAAAATTATACGTAATAAATGAAGATGAAAGATTCGTCCAATTCTCTCCACCGTCTGTTGTTCGGAGGATAGTTCCCCGATCGCCGACGATGATACCCGTTTCGTCGTTTACAAAGGAGACGTCGTTGAGGTTCAGATGAATGTTGCTTGTTTGTGTGAGCCATGTACTTCCGCCGTCGAGAGTTCGAAAAATGAAACCATTGTTGCCAACGATAGTACCCGTCTTTGCGTCACTGAAAAAGACAGATCGGAAATTTACGCTTGTGCTCACAAGTTTATTGATCCAAGTTGTTCCGCCATTCGTCGTCATAAGGAGAGTGCCATTTGCGCCAACCGCAAATCCATGTGTTGGATCTGTAAAACAGATTCCGTTCAAGGGTGTCGTGAGGTGATTCATATTTTGCCATACAGACCACGTACCGCCTTGATCCGTTGAACGTGCAACGGTTCCGCTATCACCGACAGCGATTACCGTTTTCGCATCCGCAAACGCTACTGCGCGAAAGACGATTCCATCTGAGGGGTCGTTCTGGGAGAAAAGAAATTCCCAACTCGCAATGCTGATCACACAGCAGCCGAC
>PLMS01000132.1 GCA_003142575.1 Ignavibacteriota bacterium | reverse complement strand
TATGTGACAGGCGAAGAATCAGTCGATCAAGTGAAGCTCAGGGCAAACCGTTTAAAGATTCATTCAAAGGACATTTATCTTCTCTTTGAAACGAATGTCAATAAAATGGTTTCTCACATCGAGGATATTGAGACTCATGCATTGGTAGTAGATTCTATCCAAACCACATACACAGATGCATCAGATACTTTGCCAGGGAGTTCGACTCAAATTCGAAAATGTGCATACATTTTGCGTCGAGCAGCTCAGAAGAAGAATTTCATTCTCGTACTCATTGGACAAGTGACGAAAGATAAAACAGCTGCAGGCCCTAAACTTCTAGAGCACGCAGTTGATGTAGTTCTATATCTCGAAGTACCGGACGAAAAAAGCAATAATCGTCTCTTGTTTGCTAAGAAGAACCGATTCGGTTCCACAGTTCCAAAATGTGTTTTCTCAATGGGCAAAATGGGACTTGAATTCAAGAATGGCTGAACAACCGACAAATATCGATCTCCGACAGGATATGAGCTTCTTTGGAAGAACAGAAGAGCTGTACCAGCTTGTTAAGAATCTCCAAAGAGGACGACATACTCTTATTGTTGGAGATAAAGGCATCGGAAAAAGCCGGTTGATGTTAGAAGCGAAATGGATTCTTTCCGGAAGGACAAAGAGGATTGATTTCTCTGCAAACTTTATGACGCAAATACGTGGGCAGCTTGGAGTTCGCATCAATCCTAACCAATACAAGATTCTTTTTATTGAGCATTCCAATCCACTCGGTGATTGTATCAAAGAAATGGCAGAGAAACTCTTTTATAATGGTGATCTTCACATTGAGATGGATTCAGAGCGCAGCGATTGGACGATGGTGAAGAAGAAACTGACTGGACTTGGCAGTGTTCGCTTACAAGCCACAATTTTCGAAGGAATATCCAAGTCACCTGAGACTTATCTGATTTTCTTTGATAACCTAGACCGGATATCTCCGAGTCAACAGGCATTCATTGAAACCTTGCTCAATATCGCTGTCATTTGCGCGGCAGTTGTTGAAATGAAGGAGAATTTTGTTTTCAAACGTATTTGGGCATCGTTCGTAAAGATAGACCTCGATCCATTGCCTGATGCTGTCTCCATGGAGATGATCAACTACTTTCTCGACAATTACAATCTACGAATCATTGACCGGGAACTGTACCGGAGAGAAATCCTCAAATCCGCAAACGGCAATCCGTTCCATATTAAGAACATGCTCTGGCATGGTTCGAAAGAGAAATATATCGACACCGAAGAGATCCGAAAATTACGACAAGTCGATGAAGGGCACTATTTCAACATGGGACCGATCTACATTTTCGGAGTGGCGATGTTCACGTTATTTAAAATATTCTCTATCGGAACTGACAACCGTGAATTCTATATCTATTTTTCTGCACTCGGATTCATTGCATATCTCGTGTTCCGTGTGTTCAGGACATTCTTTTTATTCCGGCCACAGAAATACAGATAAAAATGTTTGACTGTGTGAACATACCGGTTGCATTGTTGAAGGATGCACGGCTTTCGCTGAGCGATGTGCAGGTGTACGCAGCGCTTGTGCTCTTATCTGGAGAAAGTAGAAAATGCTCTTCTACCAGGGATGAGATTCAAAAAGCTTCTGGTGTTCAAAGGGTTTCGAGACACACACAAAACCTTTTCGTATGTGGACACATACGCATTGAGAAAGCCGGAGATGGAAACAGAAATACTTATGCAGTACTTACCGGAGATGAGATGAATAAACCTAAACAAATTACTCTGGAAGAATTCAAAAATGAGTTTCTTGAATATTCCTCTGGTGTTCATTCAAGGAAAACAATCCGGACTCATAAAACGGCTTTCAGAGAATTTATTCGAGTAGAAGGAAATAGACCATTGCAATCTATCGGCATTCGGGAGATAGAACATTTCCTTAGCAAGAAGAAGATGGAAGCTTCCGAATGGACAGCCCGGAAATACTACGGATCACTTGCCTCTGCATTCGAAAAAGCCGTCCATTGGGAGCTTATCAAAGAGAATCCGTTCCGGAAGGTGAAGAAACCGAAACCTCCGGAAGTTCTGCCTTTGTTCTTTTCAGAAGATGAATTCAATACCTTGCTTTCAAGTGTGCAGAGTAGAGACTTTCGGGAATTGTGCATCACTGCACTTCTTTCCGGCCTCCGGCTTGGAGAATTGCTTGCCCTCCATTGGATTGATCTTGATTTCACTTTAAAAGTTATTCAGGTGAAGAATAGCGAAACATTTACAACAAAGTCACGAAAGAACCGAATCGTTCCAATGAGTGATGAGCTGTTCCGGTTGCTGAGGGAGAGGAAAGAGAATATCCGAAATGAAAGTGCCTTTGTGTTCCATAATAAAAAAGGAAAACCACTAAAGGAACAAACCATTTCGCAGCGATTCAAAAAATATGTCATTGATGCCGGAATCAATGATAAGCTACACTTTCACTCTCTCCGGCATTCATTTGCAACTCACTTGGTAAAGAAAGGTGTTCCTTTGTTTGCAATTCAAAAACTTCTTGGACATTCAACGAGTAAAACAACGGAAATTTATTCACATTTGCTTCCTCAGCAATTGCATAGGGAGGTAAATATATTGGCCGGGGTGTTTAATCTAAAGGATAGCAACACAAATTGATGGGAGAATAAAGTTCCAAGAGTTGAGAAGCGTGTTTAATTTACAGAGGAAAAAATATCAGTTCTACTCTATTTTAATCTAATTTGCATCGTTACACGTTGTTTTGTATCTTACCATTGCAATTGATTCATTTAAAATCTTCCGATACTAAAAATCAAAGTATGATACAATTGCCCTTTTGTGAATTGCACGGCATCGGAAGTGCCGAAATGACACTAAGGGCATTTGTATCTAAATTAAGTGAGAAAAAAGAATCACAGTGCCTAGTTGAGTGCCAAGTGATTTTGAAAGTACCTTATTGGAAGGGTTTTTTAAAAAACGGAGCGGTTTCCTAAACCGTTTGTCGGAGGTTCGAATCCTCTCGGGGGTACTGAATATAGGTTTCTCCCGCAAAGCGGGATCCACAATGTAACATAAAAGTTAGCTGCACTTCGTTTGCTAACTTCTGTTACATTGGAACTAAACCGTTTGTCGGAGGTTCTCAGCCAATGGCTGATCCGCTCGTCAGAGTGCGACGGAGTCTGTCGATCTCTGGCGGAGATTCCTCTCGGGGGTACGAAAGAAATTTTCGATTGAATGATTTGAGATCGGGTGATTGAGATTGAAGAATTGAGATTGAGTGATTTTCGTTTGAAGATTGGAAGATTTAGATTGAGAGATGAAAGATAGAATAATTGATGGAAGCAATATTTCTTCTCTCGTTACTCGTTATTAACAAAAGATTACGCGTAACTCATCACTGATTGCTGTTCAAACCACATACATTCCGAAAAAAAAATGAGACTAAGCAAAGCATTTGTTCCCACACTCAAAGAAGTTCCAGCAGATGCAACTATACCAAGTCACAAGTTAATGTTGCGGGCAGGTTTTATGCGCCAGTTGACCTCTGGTGTTTATTCCTATCTGCCGCTTGGTTATCGCGCAATGATGAAAGCAATGAATATCGTCCGGGAAGAAATGAATGCCATCGGCGGGCAGGAATTACTCTTGCCGGCTTTAAATCCGGAATCACTCTGGGTACAATCGGGCAGACGCAACATACCAAACTTTATCTTGAGCATCAAAGAGCGGGATTTGGTATTAGCACCAACACACGAGGAAGTCATTGGCTACATTGCGAGTCTGCATATTCAGTCTTACAAAGACCTGCCTCAAATTTGGTATCAGATTCAAACGAAATTCCGGAATGAGCCGAGACCGAGATCTGGAGTGCTTCGTGGACGTCAATTTATAATGAAGGACGCGTATTCTCTGGATCGTTCATGGGAAGATTTGGATAAGAGTTATGATTCGCAGGCGGAGGCATATAAGAAAATTTTTACGCGATGCGGTATTAAATTTTTCATTGTTGGAGCTTCCAGCGGAGCAATGGGCGGTACGGGTTCGCAGGAATTCATGATTGAATCCGAGTTTGGTGAAGATACGACGGCTTTGTGTCCAACATGCGGATATGCAGCAAACTTAGAAGTGGCTGCTTCAAGTGTTGCAAAAGTCGGACGTGTTGAGAGTAGTGAACCCCTTAAAGATATTCACACTCCCAATATCAAAACAATCAATGATCTTGTTGAGTTTTTAAAAGTAGATCAATCTCGGCTTGCGAAGTCACTCGTCTATCGTCATAACGGCAAACCGTTACTTATTTTGATGATGGGAAATGATCAACTCAATGAATCTAAACTAACTGCCGCATTAGGGAGTGGAGAATTTTCTCCAATCGGAGCAGAGGATCTTTTGGCGCTCACAGGTGCAGATGGCGGTTCTATCGGTCCTGTCAACCTGCAAGGGTTTCGTATTATTGCTGATAATCGTTTGGAAGGTGCAAACGGACTCATCAGCGGCGCCAACCGGAATGACTATCACATTGCGAACATCGACCTGGCACGTGACGCAAAGATTGACGCTTACTTTGACTTGCGATCCATTGAAGAAGGCGAGCCTTGTCCGAAATGTACAGCTCCGTTGAAAATCTCCAATGCAATTGAACTCGGCCATATCTTCAAGCTCGGAACAAAATATTCAGATTCCCTCAATATCACCTACCTCGATGAAAATGGTCAGGCGAAGCCGGTGATTATGGGGAGCTATGGAATTGGAATAGAGCGCATCGTTGCATGTTATATTGAACAGAACAATGACAAGGATGGTATCATCTGGAATAAGTCGCTGGCACCATACGAAGTCCATCTTATTGCCGTGAATATGAATAGTAAAGATGTTGAAACTGCATCGAATCAGATTTATGATCGTATGATTGATGCACAAATTGAAGTGCTCTTTGATGATCGCGCGAATATGTCGCCCGGTTTCAAATTCAAGGATGCGGATTTACTCGGAATGCCATTTCATGTGATTGTTGGAGACAAAGGTTTAAAAAACGGTCAGGTCGAAATTAAACGGCGCAGAACCGGCGAACGGATTATGGTGAAACTTGAAGACGCAATTTCCGAAGTGCAAAAACTTTTAGCGGAATAGATACGAAAGAAAAACTCAAATCTCACAAATCAATTTATAGATGAATCGGTTATAAGAAATATGAACTATTGTTTTTGATATATATTATTTTTGAGATTTGTTGATCAGAATTTGGAATTTCTTATTTGACTAAAAATAGTTCCATGCAGTTTGTTCATCTCCATAATCATACACACTATAGCCTCCTTGACGGTGCGGCAACTGTTCAAAGTCTCGTAAATGCCGCTGTTGCGAATAATATGTCAGCAGTGGCGATTACCGATCATGGCGTACTCTTCGGAGCAATTGAATTCTACAAACGCGCCATAAAAGCCGGTATTAAGCCCATCATCGGTTGTGAGGCATACATCGTAACAAAAGGAAGTCGATTTGAGAAATCGATAGATGCGAATCGGATGAGCAAAGGGCAGGGCAGGGGAANNTTCTTCTTGCAAAAAATTCTATCGGCTACAAGAATCTCATTAAACTCAGCACACTTGGACATACGGAAGGATACTACTTTAAACCTCGCATCGATGTGGAAATCCTTTCACAGTATCGGGAAGGACTGATCGCAACTTCGGCATGCCCGGGAGGTATCATCGGCAAACAGCTTGTGGATGGTGAATACCAGGAAGCTGTGGAATACGCAACTATTTATCGAGATATCTTCGGCGAAGATTTTTATATCGAAATCCAAAATCACGGTTTACAAAGCGAAGAAAAAATCCTTGCAGGTGCGCCAAAGATTGCACGCGAACTTGGCATCAAGCTGGTAGCGACAAATGATTGTCATTATATCAAGCAGGAGCATGCCATCCCTCACAATATCATGCTCTACATCCCTGAGGCAAGCAGTACCAATATACCTGACTATCTAACGTTGAGATACCAAACCGATCAACTTTATTTCAAATCTTCCAGCGAAATGATCGCTCTCTTTAAAGACTATCCGGAAGCAATTGCATCAACATTGGAAATCGCCGACAAGTGCAATCTACAAATCGAATTAAAGAAGAACCATATGCCGGCGTTTCCCATTCCGGCAGAATCAGGTATAGCCGATCTGAACGAATATTTTGAAAAATTAGTGCACGAGGGAATCAGAAAGCGATATTCGAATGTCACTCCGGAAATTGAAAAGCGTGTCGCTCACGAGATTAGTGTTATTCAGAAAATGGGATATGCAGGATATTTTCTCATAGTTCAAGATTTTATCAACGCTGCGCGCGAGATGGGAGTGCGTGTAGGACCAGGAAGAGGGAGTGCTGCCGGAAGTATCGTATCGTATGCACTCGGGATAACGAATGTTGATCCGTTGCAATACGATTTACTTTTTGAGCGATTCCTCAATCCTGATCGAATCTCTATGCCTGATATAGACATTGATTTTGCCGATAACAAACGCGAGCGCGTGATTAACTATGTGAAAAAGAAATACGGTGAGAAATCCGTCGCGCAGATTGTTACGTTTGGAACACTGTCTGCACGTGCTGCATTAAAAGATGTTGGACGAGTTCTCGGTATCCAACTTTCTGTTATCGATTCAATTACAAAGAAAATTCCTGTTGTTCAGGGAAGGGTCACTCCGATTGAGGAAGCGTTGAAAACGGTTTCTGATCTAAAATGGGTTAACGAAAGTCCTGATGAGAAGATAAAACTTCTCATCGAAACAGCAAAAGTTCTCGAAGGGATGAATAGGAATGTATCGACACATGCAGCCGGTGTTGTTATTGCACCGGGAGACATAACTGATTATTCTCCGATGTACAAAACCCCACAGACAGATTCGATGACGCAGTACAATATGAAAGACCTTGAAGATGCCGGTTTGTTGAAGATGGATTTTCTCGGGCTGAGAACGTTGACAGTCATCGATGATGCTTTGGAAATGATAGAGCAGGGACATGGTGTGAAGATTGATTTAGACAATCTTCCGGAAGCTGATGCAAAAACTCTTGAAATGTTTTCACGCGGTCAAACTGTTGCATTGTTTCAGTTTGAAAGTTCAGGTATGCAGGATTATTTACGGAAGCTCAAACCATCCTCGATTCATGATCTTGTTGCAATGAACGCATTGTATCGACCGGGACCAATGGAAAATATTCCTGATTTCATCGACCGGAAAAGCGGGAAGCAGAAGATTACCTATTTGCATCCGAAGCTTGAATCGATCCTGAAAGAAACATACGGCATCATTGTCTATCAAGAACAAGTAATAAAAATCGCCAGCGAAATTGGGGGATTAAGTCTTGCACAAGCTGATTTGCTCCGCCGAGCTATGGGGAAAAAAGACAAAGAGTTAATGGCGAAGCAGAAAAAAGAATTTGTCGAAAGCGCAGTCGAAAAACAAGTGGAGCGCAAAGTCGCAGCTGAAATATTTGATTTGATTGAGAAGTTTGCATCTTATGGTTTTAACAAATCGCACAGCGTTGCGTATTCGGTACTTGCGTATCAAACCGCATATCTCAAAGCGCATTATCCAGCGGAGTATATGGCAGCAACGCTTTCGAGCGAGATGGACAACACCGACAAGATTGTGGTGCTCATCGATGAATGTCGCAAACTTGGAATCGATGTGCTTGCCCCTGACGTGAATGAAAGCGGGGTGAATTTTGTTGTTATGCCAAAAGGAATTCGCTTCGGTTTGAGCGCGATCAAAAATGTAGGTGTCGGTGCGGTAGAGCAGATAGTGAAGGCGCGAAGTGAAAAGGGGCGATTCAAGGACATCTTCGACTTCTGTGTGCGCGTTGATTTGCGACTGGCGAATAAGAAGACTCTTGAAGGCCTCATTCAAGCGGGTGCGTTTGATTCTCTTCATGGTAATCGAGCGCAGTTGTTTAATAATGTGGAAGCTGCCATTTCGTACGGACAGGATATGCAGGAACAAATCATAAAGGGGCAATCGAATCTCTTCGATCTTGGCGGCGCAAAATTGTTTCACAGACCCATGCTGCGTACAGTGGCAGATTGGATTGAGATAGAAAAGCTTTCTCGGGAAAAATCAGTTTTAGGGTTCTACGTATCGGGTCATCCGCTCTTCAAGTACCGTGATGAGATCGAAGGTTTGGCAACAGCCAAGTTGGATGAAGCACAACTCGTCAAACCGAATTCTCTCGTGCGTGTCTGCGGCATTATTTCTGACATCAAAAAGAAAATTGATAAACGCGGCAAAACGATGGCGTTCGTTACGATTGAAGACTTTACAGGAAAAGCAGATTGCATTGTCTTTGCAGATGCATTTCAAAAATATATCGCCATTCTTCAGGTCGGTTCCATTGTGATGATGACCGGTAAGAACGACGGAAATGAAGAAGCGATCAAAGTCATTGTCAATGAAATTATCGGTATCGAAGAAGTACGGAAGAAGTTTTCAAAAGGGGTTATTATCAATCTTAATCTTGACACTACAAGCGAGAAAGACGCATTTGAATTGGTCAAACTGATCGAGCGGCACAAGGGAAGTTGTCAATGTCTTTTAAATCTCTCCGGTAGCGGATTATCTAACAATTCGATATATTTAACAAGAAAATATACGGTTGATCCCAACCGACAATTCACCGATGCCGTAAAACAACTGTTGGGACAATATGCAGTGCGATTAAGGGGATGAGAAGAAAAGGAAGAAATTATATGAAACCGGTGGAGTTGACAGAGGAAACTTTTGAACAAGAAGTATTAAAAGCGACAATGCCTGTGCTTGTCGATTTTTGGGCCGCGTGGTGCGGTCCCTGTAAGATGATAGCACCAATTGTCGAAGAACTCGCAACTGAATATGAAGGCAAGTTGAAGATCGGCAAAGTGGATGTGGATAACCATCAAAAGATTGCTATGCAATTCGGTATTCGCAGTATTCCGACACTTCTTGTGTTCAAAGGCGGAAAAGTGGTAGAGCAAATCGTTGGTGCGGCACCCAAGAAAACGGTGGTGGAGAAATTAGCGAAACATCTTAATTGAAGCAAGAGAAGTGATACGAGCGAGAACGTTGCACACCAGCGACAATTCTCGCTTTTTTATTTTCATACATCAGTGAAAGAAGAGGATGGGCTTGAGTACATTCAAAAAAAGAACTGTAACATGCGGAGAATTACGAAAGAATCATGTCGGAAAGACCATAACACTTACCGGATGGGTGGATAAGCGTCGAGACCTTGGTGGATTGATATTCATCGATCTGCGTGATCGCTATGGGAAGACACAAATTGTATTTTCGCCGGAACGACACGAAGGCGCACATGAAATTGCAAAGTCATTGCGTTCAGAATATGTTCTGTCCGCTACAGGTGTTGTGAGGGCGCGACCGGAAGAAACCAGAAATCCAGAAGTAACGACCGGAGAAATCGAAGTTGATATTCATGAACTGACGATTCTCAATAAATCGGAAACTCCGCCATTTCCCATGGATGACTATGGAGACGTCAATGAAGACCTGCGTCTGAAATATCGGTACCTTGATTTACGCCGTCCATCAGTGCAGAATAATTTCATTATGCGGCATCGTGCATATCAAGTGACAAGACAATACTTCGACCAGAAAGGATTCTTAGAAATTGAAACACCCATTCTGATGAAGAGCACACCGGAAGGTGCACGCGACTTTCTTGTCCCAAGCCGGCTGCATCACGGAAAATTTTATGCTCTGCCGCAATCACCACAAACGTACAAGCAGATCCTCATGGTATCGGGATTTGACCGGTACTTTCAAATTGTAAAATGTTTCCGAGATGAAGATCTGCGTGCCGACCGGCAGCCGGAGTTTACACAAATCGATGTTGAAATGTCATTCGTGGATGAAGAGGATATTCAACAGATAACGGAGGGAGCAATCGTAGATATTTTCAAGACGATCTTGAATACCGATGTTCAGCAGCCGTTTCCAAGAATGACATACACGGAAGCAATGGAACGCTTTGGCAGTGATAAACCGGATACACGCTTTGGTTTGGAAATTAGAAACTGTTCGGAAATTGCGCAACACTCGGGATTTCGAGTCTTCAGCGATGTAGTCAAAAAAAACGGAATTGTTGCAGGGATCAATGTACCGGGCCTTGCCTCATACACAAGAAGTCAGCTTGATATCTTAACGGATTATGTGAAATCTCTTGGCGCCGGTGGACTGGTCTATCTCCGAGTGAATGCGGATAAGATAGAATGTTCTGCCAGTAAATTCATTACAGAAGATGAGTCCAATGCAATTGCCAAAAAGTTTGAGGCAAAACCAGGAGACCTTATTCTCTTGATCTCTGGTACCTGGCAAAAAGCATTAACGATACTCGGAACTTTGCGCCTTGAAATGGCACAGCGTCTCAATAGTATTCCGGAAGGGAAATGGAATTTCCTTTGGGTGACAGATTTCCCTTTGTTGGAGTTCAGTGAGGAAGAAAAGCGGTTCGTTGCAGTTCACCATCCCTTTACAGCACCAAAACCGGAAGATGTACCGCTGCTGGAAACTGATCCGGGTAAGGCGCGAGCGCGGGCATACGATTTGGTTCTCAACGGAAACGAAATCGCAGGCGGCAGCATCCGCATTCATACACAAGAAGTGCAAAGCAAGATGTTCAGCCTTCTGGGTATTGGTACAGAAGAGGCTCAGCGGAAATTTGGATTCCTGCTTGATGCATTTAAGTACGGGGCACCACCGCATGGAGGCATTGCATTCGGATTTGATCGTATTATTATGTTGATGACCGGAAGTAAATCTATTCGTGATGTTATTGCTTTTCCGAAAACAGCGAGCGGTATGTCTTTGATGGATGAAGCGCCTTCGACGGTGGACGTGAAGCAATTGGATGAACTGCATATCAAGATTAAATAGAATATTGAAAGAAGAAAAATGTATTCCGATATGCAGCACACAGGCAATTACTAAGGAGGATCATTGAGTTTTTCTGATTTACGTACAAAATTAGAAGAGCAGCGGAAACGCCTCGACGCACTTCGGGGGTATCTTTGACCTCGATACAAAGGAAAAAGAACTCAGGGAATTTCAGGCACGAGCAACCATAGATGGATTTTGGAATGATAACGTAGCAGCGCAGAAAATCATTCAACAGATCAACGGACGAAAAGAGTGGATTGATGTATGGAATTCACTCGATGTATTGCATCGTGATACAAAATCGTTGATCGAAATGGCAGAGGAAGCACAAGAAGTAAGTTTCGAGAAAGAAGTTGAGCGTGATATCGAAATACTTCGCAGTGATATCGAAAACCTCGAACTGAAAAATATGTTGAGTGGTCCGGATGATGAGAAAAATGCGATTTTAACGATTCACTCAGGAGCTGGCGGCACGGAAGCGCAAGACTGGGCTGAAATGTTATTGCGCATGTATTCTCGATGGTGTGAACGTCATGGATTAAAAGTATCTCTGGCAGACATGCTTGAAGGTGAAGGCGCCGGAATTAAGAGCGTCACCATTGAAATTGTAGGCAAATATGCATATGGGTATCTGAAAGCGGAAAGCGGCGTGCATCGGCTCGTTCGTATTTCTCCTTTCGATTCAAATGCTCGAAGGCATACTTCATTTTCCTCGGTCTATGTGTATCCGGAAGTGGAAGATGATGTCGAGATTGAAATCAATCCCGTAGACCTGAGGATTGACACGTACCGCTCAGGCGGCAAAGGTGGACAGAATGTGAACAAGGTCGAAACCGCAGTCCGCATTACGCACACTCCAACAGGAATAGTAGTAGCATGTCAGCAAGAGAGGTCCCAATTTCAAAATCGCGAACGTGCAATGAAGATGCTGAAATCCCGTCTGTATCAAAAACGACGTGAAGAAGAAGAAGCGCGACTGAGCGCGATTGAGAGCACCAAGAAGAGAATTGAATGGGGAAGTCAGATTCGTTCATATACCTTTCAACCGTACCAACTTGTCAAGGATCACCGCACAGGAACAGAAAAAGGGGATGTGCAGGCAGTGATGGACGGCGCTATCGATGAATTCATAAAAAGTTATCTGCTCGAATATTCTTCAAAGTAAAGATCAATGGAATTCCTGTGCAGCTAAGATTGAAAAAGTTCAATGTGACGGATTTTATCGCCGTCCGGCACCTTACATCAAGGCACAATAAAGGGTTTGTTTCTTTCATTACGTTTATTGCGATCATCGGTGTTACATTAGGTGTTGCGAGTTTAGACATCACACTTTCTATTCTCGGAGGATTTGAAAAAACCATCAAAGAAAATGTAGTGAGTTTCACCGCTCATATGCAATTGTTCGCTTTTGAGAACGATTTATTGCCTAACCAGGAACGAACAATTCAAAAAGTTATCGCGCGATATCCAGAAGTGCTTGAAATGGCTCCCTATCTTTCTCGCGAAGGTATGATTCGATCAAAAAGTGATATCGACGGTATTCTCATCAAAGGAGTTGACCCGAATAATGATATTTCAGCTGCAAAACACAGACTTGTTGAAGGTGTATATGATCTTGAAGAACGGGAATCAGGTGTTCAACAGGTCATTCTTGGAAAACGATTAGCAGAAAAATTGAATGTCCAACTTCATGATCGTGTTCTTATGTACGCCCTTGGTGGAACATCTCTTTCGCTTTCGCAAACTCGGATTATGCAATTTGAAATTTGCGGCGTTTATGAAACAGGGATGGCCGATTACGATGGAAGTGTCATTTATATCAATCTCAGAAATGCGCAAAGATTGTTTCAGGTGGGAAAAACTGTTTCAGGGTTTGATATCTTGGTTTCGAACATTGACAGTGTTACAGCACTCGCACAGCAAATTCCGGAATACCTTGGATATCCTTATTATGCAAGAACAATGTTTCAGCAATATAGAAATCTTTTTGCGTGGGTCGATCTCCAAAGAATTCCTGTGATGATCATTTTGGCGCTCATTATCATTGTAGCAACAGTAAATATTATTGGAACACTCTTGATGCTGATTCTTGGGAAGTCAAGGGAGATTGGTACATTGATCGCGATAGGAATGGTGCGGAAAGATATTGTGAGGGTATTTCTAAAACAAGGAATGCTTATCGGAATTGTTGGAACAATATTGGGTAACCTCATTGCTCTGCTTCTTTGTTGGTTAGAGTTACGGTATCGATTCTTTCCGCTTCCCTCTGGAATATATTTCATGACACACGTTCCAATTGATCTTTCCGTCATTAATTTTCTCAGTGTAACCGTAGCTGCGCTTGGCATGAGCTTCATTGCGTCGTGGATACCCTCAAGACTTTCAGCGAAAATGGACCCGATAAAACTTATTCGCTTTGCATCATGAGATATGAACGTCACATAGCATTCCGGTATTTGTTGAGCAAGAAGAGCGTGAAGTTTGTCTCGATCATCTCAGCAATTTCAGTTACCGGCGTTACGATTGGTGTAGCTGCACTTATTGTTGTCCTGTCTGTATTCAATGGATTTGGGAGTCTGGTTTCTTCCATTCTCATCAACTTTGACCCGCATCTTCGTATCGAAAGCAGAACACCGTTGAATTCGGTGGGGTATCAATCAGTTCTCGATTATCTTTCTCACCAGCCAGAAGTCAAAGGATGCTCACCATTTGTTGGCGGTAAAGCTCTCATCGTTTCTCGAAATATCAATCGAGTCGTTAATATCAGAGGGCTTGAAGCCAAAAGTATTCCTCTGGTTTCTGGATTATTGGATAAAATCGTTCTCGGTTCAATCGATTTGACGGAAGATCGGAGAAATGGAATTGTTCTCGGATTAATTCTTGCAGATAGATTAGGTGTTGTTATTGGTGATACGATTTCTGTGGTTAGTCCATCGGGTGCTGAATTGGCAACCATGCAGCTTGGATTACCGCTCATCAGGCGTTTTCGTGTCGTAGGAATTTATGAATCGAACAATAAAGAATACGACGGTTACTTTGCCTTTACGAACTTACTAGATGCTCAATCGCTCTTTGGTCGAACAGGTCAGATTGATGGAATTGATATCCGATTTGATCACGTTGAGAAGGCAGAAAGTTTTCGGAATGAACTCCAGAAGAAATATGGAACCACTTTCCGGTACCTTACATGGTACGACTTGCATCGTGAATTGTACACCGTCATGCAGATCGAACGCTGGTGTGCGTATATCGTCCTCTGTCTCATTATCGCAGTTGCTTCATTTAATCTTCTGAGTTCTTTGACAATGACTGTCATTGAGAAACGACGCGATATCGGTATCCTCAAATCCATGGGCGCTACCACTGAGAGCATCAGAAAGATTTTCGCTCTACAAGGTTTTTATGTGGGTATTGTCGGAACTATGGTCGGTTCTGTACTCGGATTATTTATTGTGTATCTTCAAGAACGGTATCATTTAGTTGCGTTGGATACCACGATCTATATTATCCCTGCAATGCCGGTTGAAGTGCATGTTGTCGATATCGTGGTTATTGCCATTGCCGCACTTGGATTATGTTCGCTTGCTTCACGCCTCCCGGCTAAACGGGCGGCTGCTCTCGACCCTGTGGAAGCCATACGATGGGAATGACACGTCGCTCTATTCTCCTGACCGGAGAAAATATATGGAAAGAATATCCGATGGGAAAGAACCAAGCTCTTCAGGTTCTCAAAGGCGTTGATATCGAAATACGGCAAGGAGAGTTTGTCGTGATTGTCGGGCCCTCGGGATCCGGAAAAAGTACGTTGCTTCATCTCTTAGGCGGACTCGATCGACCAACTGACGGCATTATAAAGCTTGGGGAACAGAATGTTTTCTCGCAGACTGAAGAACAATTGGCGATTTTCCGCAATCGATCATTAGGATTCATCTTCCAATTTCATCATCTTCTTCCGGAATTTACAGCGATGGAAAACGTTTGTATGCCTGCCCTCATCGCCGGAAAAACCATGAAAGAAGCAACACCACGCGGACAAATATTGTTAGAACAAGTCGGCCTTTCAGATCGCCTCCATCATAAACCGAATGAACTCTCAGGCGGAGAACAACAGCGTGTCGCCGTAGCACGTGCGCTCATGAATAACCCCCAACTCGTTCTTGCAGATGAGCCATCGGGAAATCTTGATGAAGAGAACGGATTAAGTTTGCATCGATTATTGGTGCATCTCTCTGAATCATTTGGAATGACCTTTGTTGTCGCAACACACAATATTGACCTGACACGGCGTGCCAATCGCGTTCTCAGACTTTCCGAAGGAAAACTCAGTGTTGCAAGATAATTTTTTTTAACAGTACTTGACATTGAAAAGAAATGCCCTAAATTATGTACTAGACCCGAGCAATAGTAACTCCCCTGACTATTGCTCAACAAACGGTCAGGCCCGACGTTCCCCCCGATGTCGGGCTTTTTTTTATACGATAAATTGGAGAGAAAATGGCTCGAATAGAAAAACGCATCGCAACTAAACAGAAAGCTTTTATTGAAGCACTTCCATTCAATAAATTGAACTATCAGATTCTTGGTGGCGGTCTCTTGTGTATCGTTCTTGGGTATATCGCTCTCGCACAAGAACCATGGAATGGAACGATGCCGCTCGTCGTTGCGCCAATTTTGCTGGTACTCGGGTACTGCGTCTTGATTCCGATTGGGATTCTTTTTCGCAGGCGCACCAGTACCGAAGGAACTACACAACCTCTGGAACAGCGTTCAGAAAATTCGCATTGAATTTTGGCGCTCTGTTTCGTATATTGTAATTGTTGAATGAAACAGTCCCGTCCCGATTTAATCGTAACGGGATGAAAATGTGCGAGCGTGTAGCTCAGGGGTAGAGCATCTGCCTTTTAAGCAGAGGGTCGGTGGTTCGAGCCCACCCACGCTCACATT
>PLMS01000092.1 GCA_003142575.1 Ignavibacteriota bacterium | reverse complement strand
CTATTGCTCATGCCGGCTCTGTGTTTGTTGGATCATTTGCACCGGTCACAGCAGGCGATTATGCCTCCGGCACAAACCATACCTTGCCGACCAGCGGTACAGCACGCTGGGCAAGCGGTGTGTCGCTTGATAGTTTCCAAAAATATGTTACGTTTCAATCTATTACGAAATCCGGTCTTGAGGGCATTGCATCTACGTTGACCGCCTTTGCCGACACAGAGGGTTTGCAAGCGCATGCACGTGCAGTGACTTCCCGACTTTCATCCAAGTGAGATGATCTCATGAACATTGAATCGCTCATACGCGAAAATATCCGTGCTTTGAAACCCTATCATAGCGCGCGTCAAGATTATCTTTCCGGCATTCTGCTCGATGCAAACGAAAATTCTTTTGGCAGCGTCATCACGTTCGATAACCTGTCTTTGAACCGCTATCCTGATCCGTATCAGCGTGAAGTTCGCACTGTACTCGCGGCGATGAATGACGTCGCTTTAGAGAATGTGTTTGTCGGCGTTGGATCTGATGAAGTGATTGATTTGATTGTTCGTGTGTTTTGCGAGCCGAAATGGGATTCCGTGGTTTTGTTGGAGCCAACCTATGGTATGTACCGTGTTGCCGCTTCTATTCAGGATGTTCAGGTTCGTTCGTGTTTATTGACGGAAGAGTTCCAGATTGATCTTGATGCAGTAAAGAAAACGGTCGACGCCACTACAAAACTTATTTTCTGTTGTTCACCGAATAATCCAACTGCCAATCTTTTACATGCCGAAGATATTTTAGCATTGTGTAAGCTTGGANNGGAATTCGTCTTGGGTATTGCATCGCGGATGCGCTTATTATTTCATATCTGATGAAAGTGAAGCCGCCTTACAATATTAATGTACTGACAAGCCGCACGACGCTGCAAGCACTGAGCAAAGGAGTAGAGGTTCGTCAAACGGTCAATGCGATTATTCAGGAACGTGAGTGGCTCTTTGAGGAATTGGGCCAGCTCTTATGTGTTCAAAAAGTATATCCCACGGATGCGAACTTTATTCTCGTTCGATGCACAGATGCAATAGCGCTCTATCGTATTCTGGCTGGAAAGAATATTATTGTTCGTAATCGCAGCACGGAGCCGCTCTTGAAAAACTGTCTGCGGATTACCGTCGGTACACACCATGAAAACGAAATGCTTATTCAAGCAGTAAAGGAGTACTATGCATGAATGTTGTCTTTCTTGATCGAGATGGAACTATTATTGTCGAACCACCTGATGAACAAATAGATACACTGGAGAAATTAGAAATGATTCCCGGTGCTATCCGGGGATTGCGGCTTCTTCAGAATCGCGGTTATGTGCTGGTGTTGGTGACGAATCAGGATAATCTTGGATCGGCGGCGTATCCGCAGAAATCCTATGATCTTGTTCAGAAGAAGTTGATGGGTCTGCTCAACGGAGAGGGTATTCAGTTTGCTGGTGTGTTCGTATGTCCTCACAGTTCTAAAGGTACTTGTGCTTGCCGAAAACCAAAAGCAGGTTTAGTGAGTGAATTTATACGAACAAACAATGTCGATCTTGCTCGTTCGTATGTCTTTGGAGATCGTGAAACAGAGGTTCAGCTTGCACAGAACATTGGATGTAAATCCGTACGTTTAACGACTGATGCATCGACGAAAGCTGATTTTAAAACGGAGAGTTTTATAGAAGCTTGTAATTTCATTGTACGACAAGCTCGTTCAGCAGCTATTCAACGCACAACTTCAGAAACGAATATTTCTATAGAAGTCAGTTTAGATGGCACGGGCAGCCATGAAATTTCTTCAGGTATTGGTTTCTTCGATCATATGCTTTCCTTGCTGTCAAAACATTCCGGTATCGATATGAATATTCGCGTGAAGGGCGACCTTCAAGTGGACGAACATCACAGTGTTGAAGATACGGGACTTGCTCTGGGCGAAGTAATTCGACAGGCACTCGGCGATAAACGCGGTATCGAACGGTATGGATTTCTTCTGCCGATGGATGAATCCTTGGCACAGGTGGCTTTGGATTTGGGCGGACGTCCGTTTTGTTCATTCAATGCACCGTTTGAGCGAGAGAACGTTGGCGAGTTTCCCACAGAACTGGTAGAGGATTTCTTTCGCGCTTTTGCAGATGGATTGCGCGCGAATCTCCATATCACCGTTACCGGAAGAAACGATCACCATAAGATTGAAGCAATCTTCAAAGCGGTGGCGCGTACATTGCGTCAGGCAGTTACAAAATGCGAACAGAATGCGGATGTATTGCCATCGACAAAAGGAGTCCTTTAAGATTTAAAAATAAAGAATTGAGATTTGAAGATTATCGATTTGGCGAATTACGATAAACAATAAACTCATAAACTCGATACTCGAAACTGAAAACTGATTACTGAAAGCTGATAACTTTTTGATTGGAATTATAGAATATGGTGCCGGGAATATTCGCTCTGTGAGCAACGCTCTCAATCGCCTCAGTGTGCAGCATTTCATTTCCAATAAACACCATGAGTTGAATAAAGCCGACAAACTTATTTTTCCTGGAGTTGGTGAAGCGCGGAGTGCGATGGATGCACTGACTCGCGTCGGTCTTACAGATTGGCTGAAGGAAGTGAGCGTACCATTTCTCGGCATCTGTCTAGGAATGCAATTACTGTTTGACCGTACGACGGAACGCAGTACCGATTGTCTCGGATTACTTATAGGTACAAATGAACGATTCAACAGTGAGCAATCGGTCCTGAAGGTGCCGCATATGGGGTGGAATCAAGTTCAACATAAAGGAAATTGTTCATTGTTTGCGGGCATTGCACCAGGTGAACTTTTTTATTTTGTTCATTCCTATTATGCACCGCTTGTGTCGGCGACCATCGGTACAACAGATTACGGAGTGCAATTTACATCGGCATTGCAGCAAAAGAATTATTACGGCGTTCAGTTTCATCCGGAAAAATCAGGCAGGATCGGATTACAACTCTTAAAAAATTTTGTTGAGCTATGCTGATCATCCCTGCAATCGATATTTATGACGGCAAGTGTGTTCGCCTGCGCCAAGGCGATTACGAGCAGAAGACTGTCTATGCTGCATCTCCTGAAGAGGTGGCTCAGCAATTTGCAGATGCTGGTTTCCGGTTCTTACACGTTGTGGATTTGCAGGGTGCGAAAGAGAAGAAGGTCGTCAATTGGGATTCTATCACTTCTATTCTTGCAGTGCCTGGATTACAGGTGGAAATTGGCGGTGGAATCCGCACAACGGAGGACATCCAGCGGTTAATTGATATTGGTGCATCGCGTGTTGTTATCGGCAGTGTGGCGGCGAAATCACAGGAGTTGGTGGAATACTGGATTCAACAATTTAGCGTCGATCGTATTGTTGTCGGCATGGATGTGAAAAACGGTTCGGTAGCAATCAGCGGCTGGCTGGAAGATAGTCGTCTTGATCCGATGAACTTTGTGCTTGATCTGGTCAGGCGAGGCGCAAAGATATTCATTTGCACGGACATTTCGCGTGATGGTATGCTGGGTGGAGTGAACATTGAATTCTTTCAAAATCTCAAATCTGCATTTCCGCAACTTTCCATCATTGCATCAGGTGGAATATCCACACTTGCAGATATTCAAGTATTAAAGCGGTCTGAGCTTGCCGGGGTCATCGTCGGGAAAGCTATCTATGAAGGCAGACTGCCTATAGAAGAACTGGCAAAGATGAATGGTGTTGAATGCTGACGAAACGAATTATTCCATGTCTTGATGTGAAAGATGGTCGCACAGTCAAGGGAACGAATTTTCTGCAACTGCGCGATGCAGGCGATCCGGTAGAACTTGCCGCGCGTTACTCAGACGAAGGTGCGGATGAATTAGTGTTTCTCGATATTAGCGCAACACTTGAGGGACGAAAGACATTCTTACAGATGGTGGAACGCGTTGCAGCGGCCCTTCAAATTCCGTTCACCGTCGGCGGTGGTATCAGTACCGTGGATGATGTGAGTCGGGCGCTGGAAGCCGGTGCAGACAAAGTCTCGCTCAACTCTGCAGCGATTGCTCGTCCTTCGCTCGTTGATGAAGCAGGCAAGCGTGTTGGTTCACAATCAATTGTTGTAGCTATCGATGTAAAGCGCACGAAAGACTCGTGGACAGTCTGGACGAAAGCTGGTACAGAACCTACTGGGAGAGATGCACTGTTGTGGGCAGATGAAGTGTTTCAGCGGGGTGCAGGTGAATTGCTGGTAACATCTATGGATCGCGATGGTACGACTGCCGGATATGATGTTGAATTGTTGCGTACTCTTTCAGACAGGGTTTCTATTCCGCTAATCGCTTCCGGAGGAGCCGGCACACAAGAACATGTACGAGACGCAATTCTTCTGGGTAAAGCCGATGCAGTATTGGCGGCGAGTATTTTTCATTATAACAAAATATCGATTTCAGAACTAAAATCATTTCTTCATAATAATAACATTCCGGTGCGATTGTGATTGACAAACTAAACTTTGAAAAGCTGAATGGACTCGTTCCCGCAGTCATACAAGATGCTCGGACGAATCAGGTATTGATGGTGGGATTCATGAATCGGGAAGCTCTTGAGAAAACACTTTTCGATAAGAAAGTGACTTTTTGGAGCCGCACAAAACAGCGGTTATGGCAGAAAGGTGAAACTTCCGGAAATATTCTTGAATATGTTTCCATGCAAAAGGATTGTGACGATGATTCGCTTCTCATTAAAGCAATTCCTCATGGTCCTGTCTGTCACACAAATCAATTTACGTGTTTTGGTGAAGATGAAATTGTAGATATTGGAAGTCTCCTTCATCGGTTGGAAGAAATTATTCGTGATCGTCAACAAAAGATGCCGGAAGGTTCGTACACATCGAAATTATTCAAGGAAGGCACTCCGCGCATTGCACAAAAAGTTGGCGAAGAAGGTGTAGAAGTTGCGCTTGCCGCAGTGTTAGGGGATAAGAAACGTCTCACGGAAGAATCAGCCGATCTTTTATTTCATCTCCTCGTGTTATTACGCCACCAGGGAATGACATTGGAAGACGTAATAAAAGAATTGCGAAAGAGAATGAAGTAAGTATTATTCTTCGTGCACAAACTCGTATCCGGCACGTTGCAACGCCTGTGTTGCTTTCACAAGATGTTCTTCCAATAAGAAAATATAGTCGGAGTGGAAGGTAGATACTACAAACACGCTGATGCCGGTTTTTGAGAGAGGTTGAAGGAGGGCAGTGAGAATACCAGTTGCATCGTGAGGAATTTCTCCGCTGGTACGCAAACATCGATAACCAATCTCCTGTTGAACATTATTTGGTGCCATGAATTCAGGACTAAAGATGGTGAGGTCTTCATCTGTTCGCATTACAAAACACATCTCGCCTTTGGTAAAGACGGATGGAATCTCAGCAAATTGCGGCATCTTGCTGATAACGAATTTTTCATCCAGCAGCTGAAGCTTTAATTTGTGATCCATTCGAGTGTCTCCTGAATCTCGTGCCAGGACGATTCATCTATAATTTCTTTCTGAAAAGATACGATTTCTCTGCTCATGACGCAAGATTTTTTCATCTGGAGAAGAAGAAATCCGGATCGGGAGATTAAGAATGCGCCCCATGATTGTTCTTCGTCCGACCTTAAGAACACCCTACTGTTGTGGTTGTCTACAGAAATACGAACTGTGTATTTGATATAGTGTTTGAAACCAAATTCCATAGGAATTGCCGAGCAATTCACAGGAATTAGGCGAAGATTCGCGTGTTTTCAGTTCTTCTTTCGAAGTTCAATTCCTGCTCGAAAATGATTATATTTACTATAGAGATTGATAATAAAGGAAGAACAATTCATGAGACTAGCAATCAACATCGACCATATTGCAACACTGCGCAACGCACGAGGCGGAAGCGATCCCGATCCGGTGAAAGCGGCGCTTCTCTGCGAAAAAGCAGGAGCGGTTGGCATCGTGTGCCATCTGCGTGAAGATCGGAGGCATATCAAAGACGATGACGTTCGCCGACTGCGTTCTATTATAAAAAAGAAACTCGATCTTGAAATGGCAGCAACTGAAGAAATTATTGGTGTTGCCATAAGGACCAAACCCGATCTTGTCACACTTGTGCCGGAACGACGCCAGGAACTTACAACCGAAGGTGGACTTGATATCATAATGCAAAAGAAGTTTTTTGCCGGCGTTGTCAAACAGTTTCATCAGAATCGCATTCCCGTCAGTCTCTTTATCGATCCTGTTGAAGCACAAGTGCGAGCATCGGCGGATATCGGTACAGATATGATTGAAATTCATACTGGAGAATATGCTGAAGCGAAGACTGCGGGGGAAGTAAAAGAACAGCTCGAAAGAATTCAGGAGATGGCAACTCTTGGAAAATCTCTTGGACTCGGCGTGAATGCAGGTCACGGATTAGACTACTCCAACATCAAACCGGTTGCAGCCATCAAAGAAATTGATGAAGTCAGCATCGGCCATGCTGTTATTGTGCATGCACTTTCTGTGGGATTAGAATTAGCGGTGCGGGAAATGGTAGGGTTGATAGAGAAACAATAACGCATCCCTCGAAATGAACAATTGGAATATCAATGTCTATATAGCATTAATGAATGTTCTGAACCACAAGAATGAATTTTATTAAGAATACCGCAGTGATGGAACGATCGAGAGCGCATATCAGTTCGCCTTCTTCCCAGTTGGAGGCATAGAAGCAGAATTCTAAAATCGTATTTGATCGGTAGAACATTTCCTGCCATATTGAATGAACATTCAATGGTCTGAGAGTAATCCCCGACCGTTGCAACCATGTAATCATAAATTCAGGAAATCGCTTTGCCCGGCAGAATATCTGTAATCGCAGTTCTTCTTACTCTGTATCTTGCACCACCAACCTTTGCACAATCTGCAA
>PLMS01000116.1 GCA_003142575.1 Ignavibacteriota bacterium | reverse complement strand
GAGGTTGATATGTCGAATCCATTGGAAGGCTTGAAACCGGAATTGGTGTGGAAATACTTTGCAGAGATTAGCAAAATTCCGCGCGGTTCAAAAAACGAAAAGAAAATTTCTGATTATATCGTCGAGACAGCGAAGAAGCTTGGTCTTGAAGCAAAACGCGATAAGGTGCTCAATGTTCTTGTGCGCAAACCGGCATCCCAGGGACGCGAAAACGTTCCCATGGTCTGCCTGCAAGGGCATCTCGATATGGTATGCGAGAAAAATAAGGACAAAGTTCATAACTTTGAAAAGGATCCGCTCGAATTAGTTGTGAACGGTAATTATTTGATGGCCAACGGAACAACGCTGGGCGCCGACAATGGCATTGCTGTGGCAACGAATCTTGCACTTATGGAAGACAAGTCGGCTGTGCATGGCCCGTTGGAATTTCTCTTTACCATCGACGAAGAAACTGGATTGACCGGAGCGAATAATCTTCAACCGGGATTCGTTGCAAGTAAGATTCTGATGAATCTTGATTCCGAAGAGGAAGGCGAATTGTATGTCGGATGTTCGGGCGGAAAAGACACTACCGGCACATGGAAAACTGCGTACGAATCTATCGATCTGAAATATGCTCCGGCTCTTGTGAAGGTCAAAGGACTGAAAGGCGGGCATTCTGGATTAGAGATAGACAAAGGACGAGGAAATTCTCTCAAACTTCTGAACCGTGTCTTGATAGAACTTGATAAGCTCGGTGTGCGCGTCTCGACGTTAGAAGGAGGGAACAAAAGCAATGCGATTCCACGCGAGGCAGAAGCTGTTGTATACGTCCCAAATAAGAAACTGAATGACGCGAGCGCAGTAGTTTCACAATATAATTCCATTCTCCGAGAGGAACTCTCCACCGTTGAGCCCGATCTTGCCATTCTCATTGAAGAAGTAAAGGGAAAGAAAAAAGGAAAGGTGTTGAAGAAAACGATTCAAAAGAAAATCCTTCAAACGCTCTCCGCATTGCCGCACGGTGTCATGAAAATGAGCGCAGATATTAGGGGATTGGTGGAGACTTCCACCAATGTTGCGATTATCAAGACAGATGCGAAAGGCGTTACTCTGATCACCAGTCAGCGAAGTTCTGTTGCGTCTGAGATCGATGAAATTGTTCACACGGTTGCATCAATTCTGCAGCTTGGTGGTGCAGATACTGAGACATCAGATGGATATCCGGGTTGGAAACCAAACATGGACTCGAAAATTTTGAAAATTGCAAGAGAAACCTATAAAGATCTCACAGGGAAAAAGCCGGAAGTAAAAGCAATTCATGCCGGACTCGAATGCGGGATCATCGGTGAAAAATATCCGGGAATAGACATGGTATCGTTTGGTCCTACACTTGAAGGAGTACATTCACCGGATGAAAAAATGCACATCGATACGGTAGAAAAATTCTGGAATTTCTTGCTGGCAATTTTGAAGAACATAAAGTAAAGATAAGAAGAAGGAAGATGGTAGAGGGAAGAGGTTAGAAGAAAGCAAGGGAGTGGGATGGAGAAAAGTCATAAACGACTGGATGTATGGCTTAAGAGTTTTGAATTAACGAAGTCTATTTATGAAGTGACAAAGAAATTTCCACCTGAAGAGAAGTACGGGTTCATATCGCAGATGCGAAGGGCAGCTGTTTCCATTCCATCAAATATAGCAGAAGGAGCAGCGCGACAGACAAATAAAGATACTTTGCAATTCTTTATCGTTGCCCGGAGTTCTCTCAGCGAATTGGATACTCAAATAGAGCTTTCTCGTTCTCTGGGAATGATTGATCTGCAAAATTATCAAAATTTACAAAATCAAATTACTTCTGTTGACTCCATACTTTCGGGTCTTATTCGTTACCGACGATCAAGGAATAAATAATTTTGATCGTAACGAATTTATTTTACAATCTTCCGTCTTTCTTCTCCCATCTACCATATGAATATGATATTTAAAAAGAAAGAATGAGTTTTATGAACAATGATTTGAATAGCAACCAAATTTCAGAAAAACCATCACATACTTGGTTCCATCCATCTCGCTGGCTGTATCGTTATTCGGTACTTTTTATCGTGAGCTTACTGACATTCGGCAGTTATTTTGCGTATGACAGCGTAGGTGCTATAGCGCCTACGCTTATCAAAGCGCTTGGCATCGGTCGTGAATCCATAGGGCAAATGTACACGCTCTATAGTGTTGCGGCAATTCTTTCTGTGTTCATCGGTGGAATGTTAATTGACCGCATTGGAACACGGCGCGCAAGTCTTCTCTTTTCTTTGCTCGTTACTGTCGGTGCGTTCATTGTCGCAGTGGCACCGAATATCTGGATCCTTTACTTCGGTCGTTTCATTTTTGGCTGGGGTTCGGAATCATTGGTTGTGGCACAAAGTGCCATCTTTACGCGATGGTTTAAGGGAAAGGAACTGGCGTTTGCGTTTGGAGTAGGGCTCACCATCAGTCGGTTGGGAACACTCTTTAGTTTTAATACGGAAGCGTTGATTGCCGAGTACTTTCGTCATTATAGTGCAGCACTGTGGGCTGCAGTACTATTCTGTTGTCTATCGCTTCTTGCAAATGCGCTCTATATCATGTTGGATAGGCGTGGCGAACGTGAACTCAAATTGCAGGAAGAAGGGGGCGGTGATAAAATCGTTCTTGCGGATGTCAAGAAATTTCGTTCCTCCTACTGGTATGTGACATTGCTCTGTTTGACATTCTACTCAGCCATCTTTCCTTTCACAGCACTCTCGACGGATTTCTTTAACAGCAAATGGGGATTGCCGCTCACGGTGGGGTCAGAAGGCGGCTTCTTTACGCAAGTGTTTTACAATGTCATCCATATGTTCAGCACGGCAGGTGGTACTACGACAATTATTATATTCGCCTCAATGATATTAGCACCGGTCTTCGGACAATTGCTTGATCGCTTTGGTCGTCGAGCAACGATCATGGTTGGCGGATCAATTCTTATGGTTCCGGCTTTTCTTACAATGGCGTTTACGATGATACCACCGGCATTTCCAATGATCGTACTCGGAGCAGCTTTTGTAATGGTTCCGGCTGCAATGTGGCCTTCGATTCCGCTTCTTGTAGAGAAGAATCGAATCGGTACAGCATTTGGTTTGACAACGATGATCCAAAATTTTGGCCTTGCACTTTTTCCATGGCTTAATGGCCTTCTGAGGGATGCAACACAGTCCTACACGGCAAGTATGGTCATGTTTTCTATGCTCGGTATCATTGGTCTGGTGTTTGCACTTCTTTTGCTCCGCGCCGACAAACGAGAGGGTGGGAAATTGGAGAAAGTGGATAGAAATGCGCCGGCATCTGGTGGAGACAGCGAGGTTGTGACCAACAATTGATCGGTAATATGGCTGAGCCTATTCTTTATTTTCCTGAGAAACGGCTGGAGTAGTTTTTCACGTTTGGCCATTAGCCCCAGTTGGCGCTCGACTGTTACGAGTCCCATGTAAGCTACTACTCTATTTTCGATTCAGTTGGACAACTGCGTATCTCATCAAAAAAGGGTGTTCTTTTTTCCTCAACGCATTTTACAGCATATAGGTAAAGCGCGGCGCTCCAGGTTTG
>PLMS01000009.1 GCA_003142575.1 Ignavibacteriota bacterium | reverse complement strand
GCTGTTGCGCTACTTCTGGGAAGACTGGATGGAATTAAAGGATTATCAAAAATTCCCCACCCTTGAGGATTACGTCAATGCCAAAATTGAGCAGGAATTTGGAACCAAGTCATGGGAAGAAGCGCAGAATATATACATAAGTCGTGTCTTGCGTGAATACATCCGTTATGATCCCGATATATTCGGTCCTTACCCCGATTTTTTAAAATCTCATATAGATCATCCAAAATATGCTATTAGATACAAAGATAACCAGATCGTAGGACGCTCCGAACCCTAAAGAATACAAATGAGAATAAAAATTCTTTTTGTCATCGATGCTCTGGAATTTGGCGGCGGCGAGAGGTGTTTCGCCCAGATCATCAATGGCTTGCCACCAGAGCAATACGAAATTTTCTTGGCATCAGCGGGAAACGACCAGCTTTATGATGCAATAAAAAATGCGCAGATGCATAAGATTCCCCTGGATTTTTCAAGTAAATACAATCCGTTTCTGTTGACAAAAGTAACCAACGTTATAAAGGAAGAGAATATCGATATCGTTAATGGTCAGGGCGCCAGAGCGGAGTTTTACGCCCGCATCGCTTCCGGCAGAACAGGAACACCTAAGTACATTTCGACTATCGCGACACCTAAAGAGGGATACGACGTAGACTTTTTAAAAAAAAGATTGTATCGCTTTCTTGATCGATTCTCAGAAAAGTATGTGGACCGATTCATCGTCGTCTCAGATGCTCTCAAAGATCTCATGATCCATCAACGCAGAATTTCTGCCGAGAAAGTTGTTAAGATTTACAACGGTATAGAAATAAATCATTACGATCCAGATAAGTTAAAGAGCCAACGCCTGCAAATCAGAAATGAATTTATTCTCAACGACGATGTTATTTTGATTGGCGCTATCGGGCGGTTGGTCTGGCAGAAGGGATTCACGTATTTTCTTCGCTGCATCCCCGATATAATTAAACATATTGCACAAACAAGGTTTGTTATTGTGGGCGATGGGGAAATGAGAGAGTATTTGCAAAATGTAAGCAAAAAACTGGGAATAGAAAATTATCTCTTCTTCACTGGACAACGCTCCGATATCATGGACATTCTCGCGGCAACAGACATTATTGTCATCCCCTCTCTTCAAGAAGGTTTCCCCATGATTACACTCGAAGCCATGGCCATGAAGAAACCGATTATTGCTACAAGGATCAATGGTATTACTGAACAGATCTCCGACAGTGTCGAGGGCATCCTGGTGGACCCCAGAAACGCTTCTGCATTGACGATAGCGATAAAAAGGCTCGTTGAAAACCCAGAACTCGCCGCCTCCCTTGGAGAAGCCGCAAGGAAGCGTGTGATTAAAGATTTCTCCGTTGAAAAAATGATCTCAGAAACAAAAAGCGTCTACGAATCCTTATGCCGGAATTAATCACGGAACACAGAAAAATACCTTGCCCCTATTGCCGATGCGCGGGGCATTTTTATTTTCAATATTATGCGAAAGAGTATTATCACTGTAACGCCTGCGGCCTTATCTTTCTAAACATGCCCATTGAACAAGACAGAGATGATCTCATGTATTACCGGGAAAATTATTTCGATGAATATGCTAATGATCAGAAAACAAAGCACCGCATCAAGCTGTACCAAAACATACTGGATGATATTGAAAAGCGAAAGAAACGGGGAGACATCCTGGACGTGGGCTGTGGATTGGGCCTTTTTCTTAAGGAGGCGAAAGACAGGGGCTGGGAGATTACGGGTATTGATCCGTCAGAAGAAGCGATACAGTTCGCGAAAGAACTAATTGGCAATGACGCATTCACTGGGACATTAAAAAACCTTAACCGGAATCATCTCTACGATGTCATCACAAGTATAAATGTCCTCGATCAATTTAAGGAATCTTGGAATGAAATACCCATGATGAAAGCATTACTTAAACCGGGCGGTATCGTCTACCTGAGATTTCCCAATGGCGTTTTTCATGCATCTATACTGAGATTATTTCTAAAGTTCAGCAGCAAGCCCTATATCAATCAATTCCTCATCTTTAACCGATATGTTTTCACCCGGGGTTTCATCCAGCGGGTCCTTTCCGACACCGGATTCTCTAATGTATACATCCGGAACGCAACCCTCTCCGGTGCCGGTCTTTATCAAAGACTATTTACACTGAAAGCCATAGGTATCTTCATAAATTATATGGTGTGGCATTTTGTGAGATTTCTGGAAATAATCTCCCGCGGTCGCATCCTTTGGAGCCCGTCATTGCAAGTCACCGCTATAAATTCATAGGAGATTATCTGTTTGAACACACTCTTCGTTTCAGATGTTTCCATCTCCAAAGTCATCGGAGGGGCAGAAAGGGTCCTGTATGAACAGAGCACCCGCCTTGCCGGAAAGGGGCACCATGTTCATGTATTGACGAGGAGACTTCCGGAACATGATTCGGGGCAAGAAACTATTCAGGGTGTACATGAGTGGCGGTATGAGACGGACCGCCAAAACGCCTTATCGTTCTTGAAGTCTACCGCATCAAATGCCCGGATACTTTTTGAAGATCTTCAACAAAAATA
>PLMS01000005.1 GCA_003142575.1 Ignavibacteriota bacterium | reverse complement strand
TTCGCCTCCTATCTTTCTAGAACCGATGTCTCCATCTCGCGGGTCAAACATCTTTCCATCTCCTTATGCATATTCGCTGCACCGATGTTTCTCATCCTTGCCGAACCTGACCTCGGAACCACCATTGTCTTCTTTGCAGCTTTGCTGCCGTTACTCTATTGGGCAGGTGCATCAAATTTTATCCTTATTGCCATCCTCGTTCCTATTCTGGCAGCATTTGGTGCTCTCTTAGGTACAACACAATTTCTCATTGCAGTTGCTATCGGTGCAGTACTGCTGTTCATCTTTCGTGAGAATAGATTTACGGTAGCAGTGGCATTTGGCATTACGTTAGCAATCGGACTTTCCGTTCAGGTTATATACGAACGCATGCATGTGTATCAGCAAAAAAGAATTTCTGTGTTCCTGAATCCTGAAGCCGACCCTTTGGGTGCGGGCTATAATGTTGTACAATCAAAAATTGCGATTGGCTCAGGTGGATTTTTTGGTAAAGGATTTCTCAAAGGAACGCAGACACAATTGAATTATATCCCCGAACAATGGACAGATTTTATTTTTTGCGTTACCGGAGAAGAGTTTGGATTTTTGGGGGCATCGATCGTGTTAGGATTGTTTGCGGCGCTTTTGTTGCATGCACTTCGAGTTGCGAGCATTTCAAAAAATAGATTCGGTAGCCTGGCAGCGATTGGTATTATGGGAATTTTCGGCACACACATAATTATGAATACCGGCATGTCTATGGGATTGATGCCGGTGGTTGGTCTTCCACTGCCTTTTCTCAGCTACGGTGGTTCTGCACTCGTTGCCAATATGATGATGATCGGATTGCTGATGAACTTTTATGCGAACCGGAAAGAGTATTAACCACTCTCTCCAACTAAAGATTGGTTTCGCATCAGCATAAGACTCTTGATAGAATAGAGTTCAAACGCCTTCTTCATTCCCTAAAATCTCAGAAGCGCTGCCATCGAGCATCTTCCAACTCCTTATATTTTGCCCACCAAATCCAATCCCGGCTTCAGCGTTTTTGCTCCCGGTTTCCAGTTCATCGGACATACTTCACCACCATGTTCAGCAACAAATTTTGCCGCTTGAAGTTTGCGAATAATTTCATCAATACTGCGACCAATGCTGTTATTGTTGATTTCATATGCCCTCAAGATACCCTGAGGATCAATCAGAAATGTTCCGCGAAGCGACAATCCCTCCTCCTCGATGAGTGTACCGTATTCTGTGCATACCCGATGTGCTGGATCTGCCAACATGGGATATTTGATTTTCTTGATCGTTTCGGAAGCGTCGTGCCATGCCTTGTGCACAAATCCGGTGTCGACACTGACCGAAATAACTTCCGCACCTTCTGCTTTGATCTCGGCATAATGATCTGCTAATTCTCCAAGTTCCGTCGGACACACAAATGTGAAGTCTGCCGGATAGAAGAACAGGACTACCCATTTGCCTCGATATTCTTTCAGAGATATTTTCTTGATTTGGTCGTTCACATACGCATCTTCAGTGAAATCGGGAGCTGGTGTGTTGATTTTTACCATAGAATAATCCTCTTTCAATTAATGTTAAATTTGTAATAATTCGCTATCACGATACATAACAAAAAAAACAATGAGTGAAGTTCCCGTTGATTCTTACTATTTTTATCTCTCAAGACTTCTTGCGATCTTATAGGGAGACGAGAAAAATGGAGATTGGTGAATGAAACAAATCAGCACTGTATTGTTTGATCTTGGCAATGTCCTTGCATATATCGATTTCAATGCATTCTGGCACGACCTCGGATTTCTTCGGGCAGAAGAAATTGCTCCTTTTAGAGATGGATACACGTCATTAACATTGCAATACGAGACTGGATATATTTCAACAGATGCTTACTTGAATGGACTTCGAACTGTATTCAATAATAAGTTCACCATCATACAACTTGAGCAAGCATTTTCATGTATTATTCAACAACCTGTTGAAGGTATGACCGATATTGTAAAACGCGTATCTACCATACATCAAACGGCATTGGTCAGTAATACCAATGAAATTCATTACAAACTTAGTCTCATGAAATTCGAAGGACTTAAATTTTTTCAGAAGCATTATCTCTCGTATCAATTACATATGATGAAACCAGAGCGCGGTTTCTACAACGCTATTATTAAAGATCAAGGAATCCATCCCTCCCAACTATTGTTCATTGATGATATTGCTGAGAATGTGAAAGCTGCAAAAAGTGCAGGGATGCAGGCAGTGAAATTTGAGGGTACTGTACAGTTAGAGACAAATTTGAAAACTCTCGCCATTCTCTAACTCATTCTTCCTTTACTATAGGGATTGCGGGGCGGCGTTTGTATCCGCATAATAGATTTTTGAGCAGAAACAGTGACTACACTAAGCAGACCAGCAAAAATTGCTTTGAGGCTTTTTCGTTTTATGATTTAGTTTACGGTTTCTTTACTATTTCTACGCGCCTGTTTTTAGCTTTGCCTTCATCGGTTCTGTTATCGGCCACTGGTTTTTCCTGTCCCCAGCCAACAAACGACATTCTCGTTTTGTCTATTCCTTTGGCAATAAGAGCATCCATAACAGCTTTTGCCCGATCATTAGAGAGTTTTTTATTACTTGCAGCATCCCCCACGTTATCAGTATGACCTTCGATACTGATTTTAAGTGTTAAATCACTTTTCATCAATTCGATAATTTGGTCTACTATTGGAAGTGATTCTTGTTGAATAGTAGATTTGCCTGTTTCAAATAGAATATTCAGCGCTATATAACCATCTTTATTCAGTGCGTCAAGCATTTCATTGGCAGTAATTTCTTGTTTCATTAGTGCAATTTCCAATACACTAAGGACATGCTGTATATTCCCATTCATTGCTACACAGATAATATATTCTTTTGAATTCTTTTTTAATGAATAACTTAAACATTGATCATTAACATATATTTTTTTTCCCCCCAATTTAATAATTGCATTTTCATAATTTCTAATAATTTGTAATGGACTGGGAGCTTTAGTTGGGGCATCATCCGGATAATTATAGAAAATTTTGGTTAAATCTCCTTCTTTGGTATCTGCAACTCCATCGGAAACATAATATTCGAGTTTATCAAAATTTTGATTGCAAGATTCAATATAGAAATTCGGCATCCTGCTAAAAAAAGGATGATCTTTACATCCTTCGGCATCCTGTGCAATTACTGTTGAGATGCTTACGAGCATCAATGTGAAGGAAATAATAAGTTTATTCATTTTTTTGATCTTAGTCTGTGATGAGTGTTTAGTTATTTAGATAAACGATAACGTTTAAGTTCTACGCCGTTGTGCCGCAAGCTATAAATTTTTCCTACGCTTCAACACAATGGAG
>PLMS01000008.1:4034-4174 GCA_003142575.1 Ignavibacteriota bacterium | reverse complement strand
TCATCGATATCGATCAGAAGATGGCGCATAACCTCAAAGAGGTTCAATCGCTGGAAATCAATTCCGGTAATGGTATACGGAACTTCCGCGTGGTCGTTGGCAAAAAATCATTTGTGGAAGGGAATAATGCAGGTGTAGTG
>PLMS01000008.1:0-3965 GCA_003142575.1 Ignavibacteriota bacterium | reverse complement strand
GTGAAATGGAATGCACTGCAGCAAAGTTCCGGTATATACTTCTATCGACTCTCAATCACAGATGGCAGTAAAACGTTCCAGGATATTAAGAAAATGGTACTCATGAAATAAGAATAAGATAAAAGAAGAAGCTCGTCCTACTCACGTAGAGAGGTGGGATGGAGGAGATGTTAAAAAAAGAGGAGAAATAGTAATGAAAATAATCAGAACAGTATTTCTTGGAGCGATGCTCCTCCTTCCATTAGTTATTTCAACAGGACAGGATAAAAGAGAATGGCCGCGCATCATGGTGATTCTTGATGAAAAGATTGACGGTACGGCTGTCGATGCACGTCTTGTTGCATCGAAAATCGAAGAAATACTTCTCGAGAAAGGTTTCCGGCTGGTTGATAAAGGGCAGTTCGAAAATGTTCAGATGCGTGATATTGCCATTGCTGAGGGCAATCCTGCCCGCGCCAAGGAAATCGGCATGCGCTATGGTGCTGAATTGATCGTTGTCGGAAAAGCAGAAGGAAATCTCGAGGCAGAAAAAGAGTTCTATGGTGTCAAAAATGTCGAGTACGCAGCAAAGGGCAACTGCAAAGTAATCATTACAGATACAGGTGAACTCATTGCTGTATCATCAAAGACAACAAAAAAATCCGCCGGCGGAGCAAATTCAGCAGCGAATCTCACCATGACCACTCTAGGCGAAGCGCTTGCTGCTGATGTGTATGTGAAGATTCGCGCGAAGATGAGCGAAGAAGCATCGGGACCTCGCATGGTGCAGCTTGCCTTCATCGGATTTGATCAGAAATCAATCGCTCAATATGAACGGAATCTGCCACACGAAATCACTATGATCGAGCAGATGAAGTTGCGGTACTTTGAAAAAGATGCGGCAGTGTTTGAAGCGACGATCAATGGTACCATGGATAATCTGCGCGATGAATTCACAAAACGTCAAGATGTCATTGTTGTCGGTTTCACCGGAACCCGCCTCGATATCAGCACGCCTGACTTTGCCGAGAAGGCAAAGGGAAGTATGGTCATAGCAAGTCCGTTGGACATCACGCAGTTCACGATAGAGAATATTTTTCCGTCACAGGTCAATTATTACGCATACAACCCACTTGCGAAAATTGAAGTAGAAAACTCAGCAAAGACAGAAATCCGTAATGTTAAAGTTTCCATTTTTATTCCGGATTATATGAAATTACCGTCGGAGCAGATCGTATCACAAATCGATGCAGGAAAGAAGCAATCGTTCAATCTCTCAGCTACACTCGATGCAAAGCAGCTCTTTACGCTCAGTGCCAACGCCGCTGCACAAGCAAAAGTGGAGTTGAGTTATTTGTTTGATAATCAGCCGCAAACACGGAGTCTCACTAAACCGGTGACACTCTACAGCCGCAACACCATCAACTGGAAACGCGGCGAGTCTGTCGGTGCATTTGTAACGCCCACAGACGAAGCGGTAGTGAATTTCTCTCGGTATGTGGTCGGTAGTGTTGCGAACAATGACAGCTTGAATGCAAAACTTCCGCGGAATGTTACGTATGCGCTCGCGGTGTGGAGTGCAGTCCGGGCGAATGGATATAGTTATATTTCCAGTCCATGGAAACCGTCGGAGCAGGATATACTCGACCTTGTCGCGTATCCTGTGGAAACGCTGGCATCGCGAACAGGAAACTGCAGCGCAACCTCTGTACTGATGGCGTCATGTCTTGAAAATCTTGGCGTTCAGACAAAGTTTCTTGCAACCGAAGATCATATCTATCTTATGTTTGATACGGATGTGCTGCCGAAGAATGGGTATATGGTAAGTCAGAATGATAAAGAATACATTGTTGATGAAGGAAAAGTGTGGATCCCGCTGGAAGCAACAATGATTAACCAGCCATTTATGGCTGCGTGGACAAAGGGCGCGGAAGAGTATTATAAGTACATCGGTAGTGGGAAGAAGATCGAGGTGATAGATACACGGAAAGCAATGGCTGCATTTCCTGCGGCAAACCTTTCCTTGCCGACAAAAACAGTAGCAACACCTTCAGCAGAAAAAATTGCAACCTATGCTTCGCAGGATATTACAGATTATGTATCTCATCAAAACCAACTTTCCGGTTCTGCAATTGCAATCCTTGCAACTGAGAATACGCCGACTGCAAAAAATAAATCGGCAATTATTCAAGCAAAAGCAGGAAGGTACGATACCGCGGTTGCTGTGTTGACAGGTGTGGATACATGGCAGGCAGAGAATACACTTGGCAATATCTATTTGCTGAAGAATGAACTTGTAAAGGCACAAGAGCATTATCAAAAGAGTCTTGCGTTGAATAAAGACGATGGCGGTGTGTATCTCAACTTCGGTCTTGCAAGGTATTTATCCGGTTCACCTGAGGATGCAGCAGAAGCGTTTCAAGTCGCAGTAACAAAGTTTGATTCGGTGGAACAGGCGTACGAAATTTTGGGACTTGGACGCATCAAGGAAACACTCGGTATGAAAGGTGCAGAACAATCTGAACGGAAAGTTTCCAAAGGTGATTTGTTCGACCTCTTGAGTCAATCTCTCAGAAAAATACCAGATAAACAAAAATCCATTACACAGGCACAACGGGTGCGCGAGAAATACAAGAATGAGCAGAACCGCTTTGTGTTTGGTGGCCGCCGCGGTGCCGATCCAACACAAATTGCAAGTGTAAAGGAATTTCTCTATTGGAAAGAATAGGAACTTAAACGATACGCTTCAAACAGGGTAGAACCTCAAAAAAAAACCCCGTCGATGAGACGGGGTTTCTTTTTTCAACGCTGAATGATTTCTTAGGAAACCACAGAAACGTTTGCAGCTTGGAGGCCTTTCGGTCCTTGCTGAACTTCAAACTCTACTTTGTCGCCCTCATTGAGCGTCTTGTAGCCATTACTGGTAATTGCTTTGAAGTGGACGAATACATCTTCGCCGCTTTGACGTGAAATGAAACCAAAACCTTTGGCTCCATTAAACCATTTGACTGTTCCTTTTTCCATGGAACATATCCTTTCATAAAGATTGTAAAACCGGCCGACCGCCGGCAGGGTGTACGCCGTACTCTACTCAAAAACACTTTTACTGGATTGATACGGCCCAAAGAAGTCGGTAACATCTTTATGGAGGTGTTCAAGTCAAAAGATTGAAGCAAACCACCAGCAGACGACTCGTAACAGGACTAACTCTACAGAAAAGGTCTCCCGAGGGAGCCATAACGGTGTACTGTTATTTAACACTCATAAGATACAGAAGATCTTTGACAAAGTCTACTTCTTTTTATGTTATTTTTAAAGATTTCTTATATACCGGTGTTCCTGATTGTTTATGATTGAAAAACTTAAAAATCACTTTAATAACATCATTTTCTTTACTTCAAAGAATGGTGAACTTTTTTGCGATAAGGGTGTTATCTCTGTTCTATAGAAATATACGCCGCTTGCCATAGTAGTTCCGTGATTATTTGTGGCATTCCAGACAACCGATTGCTGGCCTGCGTTCTGGACTTCATTCACCAATACTCTGATTTCTTGCCCGAGGATATTATAAATTTTGATAACAACCTTACTTGTTGATGCCAACATGTAATTTATGGTTGTTGTTGGATTGAAAGGATTTGGATAATTTTGTGTCAAAACGAATGAACGCGGTGTTCCCTCGGATTTCACATTTGTAATTACTGATGTTTGATCATAAAATGATTTGGCATAAGCCACACTCGATTTTAAAGCTGTAACACTTGAAAGATTGTCTGTTCCCATTCCATCCACAAGGGCAATGACAGATTCAGCCGTATCATTAAGGTTCATCTGGAACGAACCATGTACGGTCACGAGCCTACGGTCACCGGCTGTAAGATCACTTCCATCTATCCAGCCCGTTCCCTTCACTGGGTCGCCGCTGAGAACAAATGGCGTGACGATATTGTGAGCGGACGCATAGACCGAAGACGCATAAAAAGGAG
>PLMS01000035.1 GCA_003142575.1 Ignavibacteriota bacterium | reverse complement strand
GGTGAGTAACTTGCGAGGATTGGCTTTGAATATAGAACTCTTAAAAAATAATCCAACCAAAAATGATTAATAAAAATCCAAATAGCACAGTCGATTTCGATATGATAAAACTTTCGCTGGCTTCTCCGGAGGTAATTAAAAGTTGGTCGCATGGAGAGGTGACTAAACCAGAAACTATAAACTATCGAACGCAGCGCAGCGAGCGCCACGGCCTTTTTGACGAAAAAATATTCGGCCCAGACAGAGATTATGAGTGCTATTGCGGCAAATACAAGGGCATCAGATACAAAGGCATCATCTGCGAAAAATGTGGTGTGGAGATAACGCGTTCGGTGGTCCGGAGGGAGCGAATGGGGCATATCGATCTTTCGGCGCCGGTTTCTCATATCTGGTTTCTTAAAAGCATGCCTTCGCGCATCGCTCTCATTTTGGGTTGCACTTCCGCTGATGTGGAAAAAGTTATTTATTTTGCCGGCTATATCGTCACCAAAGTGTCTCAGGAAGAAAAACAATCAATACTGCGAGACTTGGACGCCGAATTTAAATCAAGAATCAAAAATATAACGGTGGAAAAAGAAAAGGAAGAATTGAAAGAAAAACTTGTCCAGAGGAAAAAAGAAATTGAGAGCATCACGCCCGGCAAAGTGATCGACGAAGTGGTCTATCATAATTATTCCGTGAAATACGGGACCTTTTTTGAAGCGGAAATAGGAGCTGAAGCCATTTATAATATATTCAAAACCGTAGACCTCAATAAACTGGAGGAAAATATAAGCAAAGAGCTGGAGAATTCAAAATCCATTGAATCGGCCAAAATCGCCAAGAGGCTGTCTTTGGTCCAGTCGATGTTGAGGTCTGGTACCCGTCCGGAATGGATGTTCCTCACCAGAATCCCGGTTATCCCTCCGGCCATGCGGCCGATGGTACCGCTTGACGGGGGCCGATATGCAACCTCCGATGTCAACGATCTTTACAGGCGAGTCATCAACAGAAATAACCGGCTTAAAAAATTAAAAGAAATAGCCGCTCCGGATGTGATATTGCGAAATGAAAAAAGAATTTTGCAGGAAGCGGTGGATGCTTTGATAGATAATTCCATCAGACATAATAATAACGGGCAGGCCATTTCTCAATCAAACAAGTCCAGGGAATTGAAATCATTGGCTGACAATCTGAAAGGCAAGAGAGGGCTTTTCCGCCAAAATCTTTTGGGCAAGAGAGTTGATTATTCAGGCCGATCGGTCATCGTCGTCGGTCCGGAACTGAAGCTGCATCAATGCGGCCTGCCCAAGCATATGGCCCTTGAGCTTTTCAAACCATTCGTCATCTCCCAGCTTTTGAAACAAGAACTGGCTTACAACGTGCGTGGCGCCAGCCGCCTCATTGACGATGAGATACCGGAAGTTTGGGCGATCCTGGAAGAAGTGATCAAAGACAAGTACGTTCTTTTAAACAGAGCCCCCACTCTCCACCGTCTCGGCATTCAGGCTTTTAAGCCGATCCTCATAGAAGGCAACGCCATCCAAGTGCATCCGCTGGTTTGCAACGCTTTCAACGCAGATTTTGACGGCGACCAGATGGCGGTACACGTACCGCTCTCACCCGAGGCTCAGTTGGAAGCTAAAATGATTATGGCTTCGGACAGAAATATATTGAAACCGGGATCGGGCGATCCAACTATTTCAAACAAACCTCTCGACATAATACTCGGCTGCTATTGGATGACCAAAGATGTAACAGGAGAGAAGGGGGAAGGTATGATTTTCCCGACCCCCAACAAAGCTATTACTGCCCACGATTTTGACGTAGTTGATTACCGCTCAAAAATAAAAGTCTTGGGCACCGACTCCTCTAAGTATGCCAAATTCAATAACGAATTATTTGAAACCACTGTCGGCCGGCTCCTGTTCAACTCGGTTTTGCCGAGCGATTACCCCTACATAAATGCAGAAATAGACAGAAAAAAATTGGTTTTGATGGTTGACGATTTGATTACCCATTACGGCATAGAAGCCATACCCGCCATTATGGATAAAATAAAAGAATTCGGCTTTCATTATGCTACTGTTTCCGGCATCACTTGGAGTATCGAGGATGTGGTGGTGCCTAAAAATAAATACGAGATCATAGACAAGGCCAAGGCTAAAGTAGCGATAGTTCAAGATCAGTACGATTCCGGACTCCTCTCGTATAATGAAAAAAGATCCAAAAACATTGAAATATGGACTAACACCAAAGATGAAATCGAAAAATCAATGCAAGAATATATGGATAAAAGCGGTTCGGTTTACGATATGGTCAAATCGGGAGCCAGAGGTTCGATGGGCCAATTGACCCAAATGGCCGGTATGAAAGGGCTCATCATAAATACAGCCGGAGAAATCATCGACTTTCCCATAATTTCTTCAAACAAAGAGGGGTTGACGCCGATTGAATATTTCATCACCACTCACGGGTCTCGTAAAGGTCTCACAGACACCGCACTTAACACTGCGAAGGCTGGCTATCTCACCCGTAAGCTCTTCGTTGTAGCACAGGATGTTGTGGTATCCGAAGAAGATTGCGGAACCAAAGACAGTATCGTTATACACAAACAGACCGCATCGGGAATGAATATTCCATTGTCGAAGAATATCCGGGGACGTATCATCGCTGAGGATATAAAGACTGCGGATGGGACGGTATTGTTCAAGAAAGGACATCTCTTGTCGAAATCTGATGCTGCGGCTGTTGAGGAAGCCGGTATCACTAATGTTAATGTTAGATCTCCGCTGTCGTGTAAGACGATAAGAGGGGTGTGTGCGATGTGTTACGGACTCGACCTTGGAAAGAACTCATTGGTAGCTTTGGGTGAAGCTGTGGGAACCGTTGCCGCTCAAGCGATCGGTGAGCCTGGTACGCAGCTAACTATGAGAACTTTCCATCAGGGAGGTGCAGCCGGACTAGGAGGCGACATAACGATGGGTCTACCTCGAGTCGAAGAAGTCTTTGAAAAGCGCCGACCGAAGAATCCGGCCGTTGTCGCTTCTGTTGACG
>PLMS01000070.1 GCA_003142575.1 Ignavibacteriota bacterium | reverse complement strand
GTCTACTGATTTGAAATGCAGCGCTGCATTATTTTGTTATACCTCTATCCATACATGAAAAACATGAAAAATAATTTGATTTTTGTAAAACCGATAAATATATTTACAGCGAATACGAGTAGAGACAAAGAAGTTTTTATCGGCGCCTTCTATAATAGAGCGGCAAGGCTGAAAACAGTAAAGATGATACATGATCGAAGCTCAGGAACGGGATGCAGGTTCTATTCGTCCAAAACCTATAGTGTTAACTATTTGTAATAATGAGAATTCCCTTAGACACGAGTTGCTTCTTAGGCAAAGAAAAGCGAAGTTTGAGCTATACAGAACCGGTAGTATATAATAGAATGGGAAAACAGCTCATAAAATACACATATCTCGGTAAACGACCGGAAATGAGGTTTTTTAAAAAATAATAAAAAACCTATTGACATTTCAACGGATAATTCCTATTCTCTGATAGTCATAGGTGAAAGGGGTTGCGGTAATTGTTGGATTATTCAAGAGTTATAGAAAATTCGCCTAAAATGAAAATGTTACGTAATGCCAAAACTATAAGAAATTAAATGTCAAATTTGAATACAAATAAACGAAAGGGAAAATTGTATGCTAGGAAATTTACCGCCTTAATTTTCACTGATCATGTAACGGGAAATACTTTTGAGAAAAGTTTTATCCTTTTTTCGAATGGTATTCCAAATTTTAATTCATTTCTAACTCATCTCTAACTCATCTATTGGAGTATAACATGAACGCAAGAAATCTTTTTATTTCGCTGGTTCTTCTAGTAGGACTTTTAGTCCTCGCAAGTCCGGCAATCTTTGCTCAAGTGTACGTCGCCACAGGCGGTGACGATGCATTCGGTACCGGTACTGCCCTTAATCCGTACCGATCAATTACAAAAGGTATTGCCGTAGCTACGACCGGTCAAACAATATATGTTGAAGCTGGTACATACAATAGTGCCGTAATTCCTACTGAGCTTAACCCTATTACATTAAACGCAAATAAGAATTTAACATTTGTCGGTAATGCAGTAGGTCTAGCCACAACAGTCACATTAACGAACGGTTTTGTATTAAACCAAGCCAGTGCTGTTGTAAATTTTGGCGCTTCTGGTACTGCAACTTTTACTTTTGGAGATGTAACCACCCCCGGTGCGCGAACTCTTACATTGACAGCGGGAACTATGAATATTACTGTTCCTGCCAATGTCATTTTGGTTGAGCAAGGTTTATTGACCATTACTGATGGTACATTAAACGGAATACCTACAAAAGGCACGAACCTAAGCGTACTCTTCAATGGAGCTAATGCAGTTACTTCTACTTCTGCATTCCTTCCATCTACTCTTGGACCGTTAGGTACACTGACCGTTAACAAAGCTACAGGCGATATTACAATTGACAACATCGCGCTGAGTGTCGGTTCTTTAGTAAAACAAAATGCTGCAAATGTTACTATCCCCGGTAATTTAACAGTAAGTGTGGATGGAGATATTACTCACTCTGGTACCGGCACACTAACAATTGGAACATCTTCTGCTAATATATTGACAATGTCATCTACTGCTGGCGCTGGTCAAATTATTGTTAATGGAGGTGGAACTGTTGTTGTTAATGCTGCCATTACAGAAAATATTGCAAATGCTGGAACTGCACTCTCTGTAGGTGATGGCGCTAGCCTTACTCCTGGAAACGTGTTTGCTGTTTCAGTAGCAAGTAATTTGACTGTTAATGGGAATCTTACTTTCAATAATACAAACGTTGCCTCAAGTGATGGAAAGAACGCAGTTTTACATACTGTGGTATTATCGAATAGTGGTACGGGAACTCTGGCAATTAATGGCAACATTACAACCCCGTTATCAGCGGTCGTTTTTTCTGCCCCAACGGGTGGTAATGATAATGCTTTTGTTTTTGTACAAATATCAAATACAAGCACAGGCGCTTTTAGTGTTAGAAATACTGCTTTAAGAGGCGTTGCTGCTACACCCGGCGTTACAAATAATGCCGGTGGTATAATGACACTTGGTCAAGCCGGTGATATTTTTACAACGGATTACGATGTCGTTCAAAGTAATGCTGCTTCAAGATTGGTTGTCAACGCTGCATCGACTTTTGGCGGCGCTTTTAATAACAATACCGCACTTGGACTCGTTACCTTTAATACAGGTGCAACCATTAAGGGTATTTTAACAAATGCCGGAAAAATAGTTTTAGGCGCTAACACACTGACTCTTTCGGGTACTGGTGCAGGTGTCTTAGCTAATACAGGCGACATTTATTCTGTTACAACTGCAACAACAGGTTCGGGTTTGTTACTATTTACAGGTGCTTCACCAACTATTACCGGTGCAGGTAATCTTCCTAACGTTGAATTTAACTGCGCTACCAGCCCTGCTATTACAACCGGCGCTACAATTTTTGGAAATTTAAATGTTACCAAAGCTACTACTGTAGCTTTACTCATTAACGGTGCTTCTAGTGTAAAAGGTGATGTAAACATGACTTTAGGTAACATCACATTAGGCGCGAACCTTACAATTGAAGGGACGTTTAATATTCCTCAGGGTACTTTCTCCTTTGGTGCCAACACCTTGAATTTGAAAGGTAACTTTAACAGAACAGGTGGTATAATAGATATTGCAGCAGCCGGTACGGGAACTTTGAATTTTAACGGTGCCTCTCCGCAAAGTTTTATCCCCGGCGTTCAAATGAATGTTTTTAATGTTACTGTGAACAATACAGGTACATATCTTGCCAATGTCATTGCGAATGATATAGTGACAATTAATGGCTCATTGCTTGTATTAAGAGATTTTGCAATTAATATCGGTCAAGTTGCATTAGGAACATCGAATATCAGAATGGAACAAGCTAATTCCGGCGTTCCTGTAAAAAGTGCTCGATTTACAAACGGCGGTAGAGGTTATACTGCTACCGGTATAGGTGGTCTTATTTTCGAAGGCGATGGCTCTATTACAGCTGCTGTTGGTGATGGTGCTGTTCTTGCCGGTACGAAACCATATTCAAATATCTATATTAGACTATCTGTTCCTGCAAATAATGTTTTTTGTCTTGGAAATGTAAGTATTTCCGGCACAATAACATTTGACGGGGGCGGTCTTACTTGGAATCAACTAACAGCAACCTATGGCGATGCTTTTACTAATTCTTCTTTAACTTTAGACAATACGTTGGTCACGCCGACAGTAGTGATAAATACTGTTAATACCCACGAATCACCATTCTTTGTAGATGGTGGTGCTGGTGGTGCTATTCCTTTAGCTTTCAATTTAGCTGGTACTGTTTATAACTTAATATACACTGGTGCCGTTAGCGGTACGATGAGTGCATCTGATTTTGTTAGCGGCAGGGTAAACAACTTCTCTATCCAAGCAGGAACAGCTGCAAAGATAGTGCAAATATTCGCCGGTAACGCAACAATTACTGGAAGTTTGAATGTTGATAACGGCGAAACACTTAATTTAATTAACGGAGCAGCTCGTACGTTAACAGCTTCTGGTAATGGTATTACACATACAGTGAACGGCACTATTGCAGGTGCAGGTACTACATTTGAAATTACCGGAACCGGAGATACACTTACCGGTGGAGTCGGTACTGGTAATGCCTCTGCAATTGCAGGCACATTATTAGTTGACCCTGCAACCGGAGGTACGTTTACATCTACAGGAATGAAGCTTTTTGGTGCTCTTACAATTAACCAAACAGCCTTAACTTCAACCATTACCATGAACTCAGCAACTGCTACAGTTACAGCGTTCACAAATACTGCTGGTACAACGACTCTTAACATGAACTCTACAGCAGTTTCAGCATTAGGTACATATGCAGTTGCAGCCGGTAACGTTACATTAACAATGAATGGAGCAGCCCCAGGTACAAGCACAATTGGAACTAACCTTTCAGTTACAGGCGGTACTCTTACATTGGGTTCAGCAATTACGGTTACTGCTGATGTTACACATAACACCGGTCTAATAGTTCTTGGCAATAATAACTTGACTATAGTAGGCAATTACAGCAACAATGCTGGTACATTTACTGCCGGGACTGGTGCTGTTGTTGCTGCACCAACAGCAGCAGCGAAAACTTATACATTTGCAACTACTACTGTTACTATTCCTAACTTTACAGTAAATGCTTCAGCTGCTGGAAATACAATAACTCTTGCTACAAGTGGTTTCACGGTCTCTAATAAATTTACAATGACGAAGGGTACGCTTGCATTAGTAACATTCCAATTAACAATCACAGGTAATGTTATATCATGGAGCGCTACTGCTATTGGTAATGCATTTATAACAGCAACTGCTGCCACTGGCGAAATTTCATTGCAAGGAACAGCTCCAGTATTTACTGCTACTACAGATCCCACAATTCCATACCTCGAGGTAAATACAGCCGGTACAGCAAGCTTTATGACGAGTGATGTTACTACTCCGACACCGCGCAATTTTACTGTTTCCAATGGATTTACACATACACTAGGAAATATTACTCTTGATATTAACGATTTAGTAATTACCGGTGGAGCATATACGACTGCAACTAACGCAGGCACTGTAACAGGTGTTGCAACGGGTGCAAACATTGGTGAAGTCGTATTTAGCGGCGGTAATCTTACATTAGCCGCTAACTATTCAATCCAAAACGTTAGAGTAACTGTTGCGGCAACAAAAACGGATACTAAAGTTTTGACAGTTGGCAGTAACTTTACTTTAGCGGCAGCAGGGACTGCCTTTACAATTGGCAATAGCTCCTATTTAGTTTTAGGTGCTGGTGCAACAATTACAAGATCAAATGGTGTATTTGATAAAGTGCCGACATTTGGCACTACGGTAAATGTAACGTATAATCCAGCTGGTGCATTAACTGCAGACGTGGAAATACCAACAGGTGCAGCTGTTCTTAATAATTTGACCATTAATGCAGGCGGGCTTTTAGCTTTGAAAGCTAATACAACCGTAAATGGTACTTTATTCCTGGCTGGTGGTACATTAGGTTGCGGTGGCAAAGTTTTAACAATTGCTGCAGGCGCTACAATTAATAGGTCTGGTGGTGCTTTTAGTGTTGTTGCTCCTACAACAGATATTCCGACAGTTACAAGTTATCAATTAGTCTATTCTGGCGGCGGTGCAGCAATAACTACAGATGTAGAGTTTGTTGCTAATACAACTGCTGTAGCTAATCTTACAGTTTCAATGACTGCAAATGGAGTTGTTCTAAGTGCAGATAGAACTGTAGCTGCGTTCACAATGAGCCCAACCGGTGCAGGTGCTGCTGGTGTTTATTTTGCACTAGGTACTGATGTAGCAACACATACACTTACAGTTACCGGCTCAACAACCATAAATAATGGTATTGTTTCAACAAAAGACGCTACAGCTGCTCCTACAACTGCCGTTGGTTCATTGGTAGCTCAAGGTCCAGTAACAGTCAATGGCGGCAACTTAGGTAACCTTGGCACAGATGACGGTGCTGGTGTTGATGGTGGCTTAAACTTATCACTGAATGGTACTATCCGACAAACAATCACTTTACCGGGCAATACTACAATTTCCAACTTGACGCTTAATTCGACCAAGCCAATGATTCTTGTTGGTGGAAACTTAAAAGTATCAGGTACGGTAACATTTACGTTGGGTATCCTCCAAACCGGCGATAATATTCTTTATCTTTCTGCTCCTACAACCGGTGCTGTTGCTGGTGGTGCACAAAGTCAAGGTTTCATTAATGCTTCTGCTACAAGTCACGTAGTTGGTAATGTTGCAAAATTATTTGTGAACAACGGTACTATTACAGGTTCAACTGAAGCTACAAGTATCTTCCCTGTAGGTAACGGTGTTGTTTACAGACCTGCAGCATTAACATTTAATGCGGCATTCGGTGTTCCTACAACTCCTAATGCTACAGTTGTTGTCAGCCACGTTGATTCAAATCCAGGCGGTTCTCAGAACCTTCCTATTCCGGATGGTGTCGCTCCTGGTATTGCTGTTTCAAGGTATCCATCATTCTATTGGAGCATTTATACAATAGGTACTGTTAGTCAAAGCACAGTATTTGATCTTGGTCTAACAGCTGGAAACTTCACAGATTATGATTCACCGGCAAACGTTAGAATCATCAGAAGATGGGGCACAGTTAGTAATACCAATAACGACTGGTTATTACAGGGCGTTAACACAGGTTATGATAACCAAGTAAATGCAGTTACCGGCTTCACAGCTATCAACAAAAATTCAGTTGGTGGTTTAGGAACAACCCCCGGTGCAGTATTTACTTATGGTATGAAAACGAATATAGTTGCTGCTACTTTTGCTGATGTTATTATTAACAAAGTCGGCGGTGTATATGTTCCTAATCCTTATAAACTGGCTCTTGCCGGTAAATTTACAAACGGCGTAGGTATATACACATATACAGCCTCTAGCACTAATCTTGCTATTGCTACGGTAGCAGTTGTAAGTGACACATTGAAGGTGACTCCAATTTCCGATGGCAATGTTATCATCACTGTTAGAGCTACAGATATAAACAATGACTTTGTGACAGTCTCATTTAATGTCAACCCGCGTTCTACTAGTGTCGGTCCTTCTGTAGAATTGCCGAAGGTATTTTCATTAAATCAGAACTATCCAAATCCATTTAACCCAACAACAAACATTATGTTTGGTGTTCCGCAAAATAGTAGTGTGAAGATCGCGATTTATGATATGCTTGGACGTGAAGTTGCAACACTTGTGGATGCAAACTACACGGCTGGCTATTATACAGTGCCATTTAATGCAAGCAAATTAGCAAGTGGTATGTATATTTATCGTATGTCTTCGCAATCATTGAGCGGCGACCAAAAAATGTTTTCGAGTACCAAGAAGTTAATGTTGGTGAAGTAATTGCAATGAAGATGTAAATCATAAGGGCAGATTCGCTGTCTGCCCTTATTTTACTTGTTCATTGTAGTTGTTGTTTAGATTTCTCGAGGATATGTTATTTCGAAAGGGCAGATTTGAAGTCTGCCCTTTTTTTTATTTCTTTTTCGGGGTTCGGAAAAATGCTGGATTTGAAAAGTCCTGACATTCGTTTTCAACTGAATCCCCTCCTTGCTAAGGAGGGGACAAAGGGGTGGTTAAAATTCCAGAAATAAGATGACTATAGCATATAATAAAAAATCTCAAACGGGGCGTCGTCGTGCACTGCGACACTCTATGTCAAAGGCCGAAATGATTTTGTGGATGGACACAAGATCCGCTGTCAATACGATGTAGATCAATATGTTCTCGACTTCCACTTCTTTCTTTTGTAAATTAAGTAAAGCAGTTACGAATAGAGAAAAAAATAAGAGGGAGATTTATCCCGACGTTGTCGGGGTGAAAGAGGGGATCAAATAGCCAAGCACAAAGATGACCCCCTATTAAAAAAAGTAACGTGCATTCGCACGTGTTATGATAGGCCTCCGACTCCCTATGAGGGGGACAGTTAGGAAGAGAAGAAACAAAAAAGAAAACCTCTCCACCTTGAAGGGAGAGATGAAGAGGGGGTCAAAATATCGGCTGTTGCCGACTGAGTTCTATGGTAGTCTGACTTCAAAGAAATATTAGTTTCGTACCTAACATTGCTCTCCATCTCTTTCTTTCGTAAATTAATACAGTTTCGAGTTACCAGTTGTTGAGTTACGAGTTCAGTGTAACAAGTTCTTGAGTTGGAGGGGAACTTATGCAAGATTATCGAAAGTTATTGGTCTGGCAAAAAGCACATAAACTGGTAATTGACATATATGTGATTACGAAGGGTTTTCCAAAGGATGAGCTTTATGGAGTAACTTCACAACTTCGTCGTGCTGCTGTGTCTATTGCTGCAAACATTGTCGAAGGAGCCGGAAGAAAGACAAAACCAGATTTTGCCCGCTTCTTGACGATGTCGCTCGGCTCGACAAATGAAGTTGAATATTTTCTGGTTCTCTCAAAGGATTTGGACTACTTGAAAAGTGAAAAATACGAATTGTTGAACAATCAACTCATTGAAGTTCGCAAAATGCTTCTTTCTCTCGAACGTACAATCAGTAGTGATTCCGACTCGTAACTCGATACTGGAAACTCGCGACTTTGAATTCTTTCCTCAACATATTAAAACAAAAAATCATCGTCTTTGACGGTGCGACGGGAACACACCTGCAAGGGCAAAATCTTACCGCAGACGACTTCGGCGGCGAGCATTACGATGGTTGTAACGAGTATCTTGTTGTCTCTCAGCCGTCAGCGGTTGAGAAGGTGCATCGTGATTACTTAGAAACCGGATGCGATGTTATCGAGACGAATTCTTTCGGCGGTGCGAGTATTGTGCTGGCAGAGTATGGTTTGCAGGACCGCGCATACGAATTGAACTTCAAAGCTGCACAAATTGCAAAGCGGATTGCTCAGGATTATTCCAACAATGGACATCAACGGTTTGTTGCCGGTTCGCTGGGACCGACGACGAAACTGCCTTCGCTTGGACATATTAGCTTCAAAGAAATGGCAGCGTCGTTTCACGAGCAAGTAAAAGGTTTGGTTGAAGGCGGTGTCGATCTGTTGTGCGTCGAGACATGTCAGGATGTCCTCCAGGCAAAGTCAGCGCTCTATGGTATCTTCGAATATTTCGAGCAAGCACATCGTCGCGTTCCGGTCATTGTTTCTGTGACAATCGAATCGATGGGGACAATGTTGCTCGGCACAGAAATTTCTGCCGCACTTACAAGTCTTGAACCTTATGACATCGATGTCATCGGGATCAATTGTGCAACCGGACCAAAAGAAATGTCTGAGCACGTGCGAACGCTGGTTGAGAGCAGTCCAAAGCCGGTCTTTGTGATGCCAAACGCAGGGATACCCGAAAATGTTGGCGGGCATGCACAATATCATCTTTCGCCGGAGGAGATGACGCAATATCTTTCGCACTTTGTGAAAGACCTTGGTGTCAGTGTTGTCGGCGGCTGTTGCGGCACCACGCCAGAGCACATTCGTCAAGTGGTGCAGGCGGTAGGGAATCTTGCCCCGAAGAAGCGCACGTATGAATTTATTCCGGGCGCATCGAGTTTGTACCAGTCTGCTCCGTTCCGTGTTGATAATCCGCCAACGCTCATTGGTGAACGCACCAATGCCAACGGCAGTAAGCTCTTCCGCGACCTCTTAGCAAAGGAAGAGTGGGAAGCTATCGTAGCGATGGGACGCGAGCAGGTGAAAGAAGGCGCGCACATGCTCGATGTCTGCGCAGCATATGTTGGGCGAAACGAAGCAGCAGATATGCGTGAGATCCTTACGCGCTTCAATAAGCAGATCACCATTCCGTTGGTTATCGATTCCACGGAAGCAAACGTCATCGAAGAAGCACTGCAATATATTGCAGGCAAGGCGGTCATCAACTCCATCAATATGGAAGATGGCGAAGAGCGCATCAACAAGATTGTGCCGTTGTGCAAAAAATACGGCGCCGCTGTTATCGCGCTTACGATCGATGAACAGGGTATGGCGAAGACAGCAGAATCTAAACTTGCTATAGCCAAACGCATCTATGATCTTGTTGTCAACAAATACAAGATGAAGCCGCACGATCTCATTTTTGACCCGTTGACGTTCACACTGGGTTCCGGCGATGAAGAATTCCGCCGTTCGGCGATAGAGACCATCAAGTCACTCCGACTTATCAAAAAGGAATTTCCGGATGTTCATACTTCCTTAGGGGTCAGTAATGTTTCATTTGGTTTGTCTCCGGTATCACGTCAGGTGTTGAACAGCGTATTCTTGCACTATGCCATTGAAGCCGGACTTGATATGGCGATTGTGCACACCTCAAAGATACTTCCGCTTTATAAAATTGATGAGAAGGGCCGCGAACTAGCGCGGCAGCTCGTGTTTGATGAACGGCGTTTTGAAGGTGAAGGTGAAAACAAGAGACTTGTCTTTGATCCGTTAACGGAATTTATGGCGCATTTTGCCGGTAAGAAAAAGGAAGAAAAAGAGTCGAAAGTTGTTAGCGGTACTATTGAAGAACGGTTGAAGAACCGAATCATTGACGGAAACAAAGTCGGAATGAACTCCGATCTTGATGAAGCGCTCAAGAAATTTTCTCCTTTGGAAATCATTAACACCATTTTGCTGGATGGGATGAAAGTTGTTGGCGATCTCTTTGGTTCCGGACAGATGCAGCTGCCCTTTGTGCTTCTCTCTGCGGAAGTGATGAAATCGGCAGTGGCACACCTTGAGCCGCTGATGGAAAAGAAGGAGCAGGGTCAGAAGGGCACGATGGTGATTGCCACGGTGAAGGGAGACGTGCACGATATTGGTAAAAATCTCGTGGACATCATTCTTACAAACAATGGCTATAAGGTGATTAATCTGGGCATTAAATGTCCGATCGAGACGATGATTCACGCGGTACAGGAACACAATGCTGACGCCATAGGAATGAGCGGATTATTAGTGAAGTCGACACTCGTTATGAAAGAGAATCTGGAAGTCCTGAACGAACAAAACCTCACGATTCCTGTAATCCTTGGCGGTGCGGCGCTGACACGACGATATGTCGAACAAGATTTGAAATCGGTGTACAAAGGACAAGTCTTCTACGCGAATGATGCTTTCGACGGCTTACACCAGATGGAAGCAATAAAAAGCGAAAAGATAGGAAATGGAAAACAGGAGGTGGAAGTAGATCAAGAGGAAGTTCTGATCGGAACGGAAGCAAAGATTGCGCTCATGCTTGCGGAAGACGAGAAGACGCCAAAGCGATCAAAGATCCGGACGGACGTTGAAATTCCAAAACCGCCATTCTGGGGTTCGAAGGTTACAGAAGATATTTCGTTAGATGAAATATTTAAGTACGTCAATGAAACAGCGCTGATTCGTGGACAGTGGCGCGTTGTTCGCGGTAAATCATCAGAGGAAGAATACAGGAAATTGCTCTCAGAGAAAATATATCCTGAATATGAGGCGCTTAAGTCAAAAATAAAAAATAATAAATTGCTTCAGCCGAAGATGGTGTATGGATACTTCCCGTGCCAGTCGGATGGAAATGATCTCATCATTTATAACCCAAAAGAAGTTACGAGTAAAGAGTTGCGAGTTGATAAAACTCAAAGACTCGAAACTCAAAACTCAAAACTTCTTCCTCTCACAGAATGGCTGCGTTTCACTTTCCCGCGCCAGAAGGACGACCGTTTCTTGTGCATCAGTGATTATTTTGCACCGGCGAGTTCCGGGAAGGTCGATGTCGTTGCTTTCCATATGGTAACAATGGGAAAAGCCGCTTCCGAATACTCAAAGAAGCTTTTTGATTCAAATGAATATAAGGATTACCTGTATTTCCACGGATTGAGTGTTGAATCAGCGGAAGCGCTTGCAGAACTGTGTCACAAAAAGATTCGTGAAGAGCTGGGAATTGCCGGTAAAGATGCGCCGGAGATCAGACGGTTGTTCAGTCAAGGATATCAAGGTTCGCGGTTCAGCTTCGGTTATCCCGCTTGTCCCAATCTGGAAGACCACGTTAAACTCTTTGAGTTATTGAAGCCGGAACGCATTGGTGTCACTATGACGGACGAGTTCATGTTAAATCCCGAGCAATCGACAGATGCGATTATTGTTCATCATCCGGAAGCAAGATATTTTAACATAAAATAAGTAATACGTATCGAGGTGCCAGTATTTGAGTAAATACATTTATCTTAAATACCGGATACTGAAAGACTCGAAACAGGTAACCAAGAACAATCAACATTACAAAGAACACAAGGAAAAAAAATGCCAAATCTTATTCTCATTAGACATGGTGAATCACAATGGAATCTTGAAAATCGTTTTACCGGTTGGGTAGATATTCCTCTTTCGCCAAAAGGCGAACAGGAAGCGAAGCAAGCCGGAGAAAAACTCAAAGGATATAAATTCGACAAAGGATATACCTCGGTTCTCAAGCGCGCAATCAAGACGCTGGATATTATCCTCAGCATTTCCGGCCAGTCCAAGCTTCCTTTGGAGCGCGACAAAGCATTGAATGAACGCCACTATGGAGCACTGCAGGGCTTGAATAAGGCAGACATTGGCAAAAAGTATGGCGAAGAACAATTGAAAATCTGGCGTCGCAGTTATGATGTTCCGCCGCCAAAGGATGTGACGGAATTGAATCCCGATGGTATCAGCGAGAGCTTAAAGGATACAGCTGCTCGGACACTTCCATACTTTGAAGCGAAGATTCTGCCGGACGTACTTGCCGGCAAGAATGTAATCGTTGCAGCGCATGGTAATAGCCTGCGCTCGATCGTCATGAAGCTTGACAATCTAACGAAGGAACAAGTGCTGGAACTTAATATTCCCACCGGTGTTCCATTATTATATGTATACGATAACAAAGGAAACATCACAGAGCACCGATATTTGTAAAAAATCGCCGTTTTTTTGACGGACTTTCTGCTTGCATTTCGGTTGTCTCTTTCGCATATTCGATGCGTCAAAATAGAGAGTTGCAATTGCCGTGTCCCACTTTGAGAACGAGACAACTCATTACATAGGTTTATTTATTAAGGAGATATGTTATGTCAACAAAGATCACTGAAGAATGTATTAATTGCGGCGCTTGCGAGCCAGAATGCCCCAATACGGCAATTTATTCCGGCGGTACGCCCTATGAATTGGGTGGAAAAACCTTTGATGCACTTTCGAAAGATTTTTACTACATCGTTCCGGAAAAGTGCACCGAATGTGTCGGTCATTTTGATCAAGAGCAATGTGCAGCGGTTTGTCCGGTCGATTGTTGTGTTCCGGACCCGAATCATACCGAAACGGAAGATCAGTTGCTTGTAAAAGCAAAGAAGATTCATTCAGAGAAGACTTTTGCCGAGTTGAGCGCGGCAACATCGCACTTCCGGAAGTAAAGCAGAATACTGGTCAATGGAGTCGGTTCTTCTTAAGGGAGGAACCGACTTTTTTTTTCTGGTGTTCCATGCATTGGGAATTGTATTCTTGGAGATATGAAAATCGAAGGATTTGAACGAATTGCCAGAATAGATGAAGTAACTCCGGCATGCCCGAAACGTGTGATGGTAGGAGAATGTGAGGTAGTGCTTTTTCGAGTAGAAGATGAAATCTTCGCTGTTGAAAATCTTTGTTCCCATCAGCAATTTTCTGTGTTTCATCAAGGTGTGCTGGATGGCTACACCATCACGTGTCCGATGCACACTTGGAGCTTTGATATTCGGAGTGGAAAAGCCGTAACGGGAAGCGGGCGAATAAAAACATTTGAACTTCGTGTTGTTGGAAATGAAGTATTGATAAAGAATTCAGTAGACGAACAGAAGTTTTCAGGCTTCTGATGGATGTCTATGGAGTCCTCATATACCAACCTTATTAAATCACGAGCAATTGAACTTGGATTTTCCAAGGTCGGAATTGCACGAGCTGAGTCATTGACCGAAGAAGGAGTGCGACTGCGAGAATGGCTTGCAAAGGGTTATCATGGTACGATGCAATGGATGGAACGTGAGATGGAGAAACGCGCCGATCCTTGTCTTGTTTTTCCTCAAGCAAAATCGGTTGTTTGTGTCGCGATGAACTATTATTCCCCGGAACAGCATTCTGATAATCCTGAGATAGGCAAGATTTCTCGTTACGCGTGGGGAGATGATTATCATATAATAATGACAGAGCGCTTGGAAGAATTGCTCAGTTTTATTAAATCAGAAATTTCTGAGGTGACAGGCAAGCTCTATGTCGATACCGGACCGATGATGGATAAAGTCTGGGCTGTACGGTCAGGAATTGGATGGATGGGCAAGCATGCCAACATTATTACACGTGAATATAGTTCTTGGGTTTTCCTCGGGGAAATTTTTCTCGATGTGGAACTGGACTATGACGAACCGATAATGGATCTCTGTGGAACGTGCACAGCTTGTATAGATGCATGTCCGACAAAAGCTATCATTCAACCGTATGGAGTGGATTCAAACAAATGCATTTCGTACCTGACTATTGAGCACCGTGACGCGTTACCGAAGAATCTTCTTCCCAAGTTTCATCAGTGGGTGTATGGCTGCGATATTTGTCAGGATGTGTGTCCATGGAATCGATTTCAAAAAAAAACCAAGGAAACTGCGTTTTATCCACGGCAAGAGAATATTGCTCCAAAATTGACCGAGCTTGCAGAAATGAGTCAGGAAGAATTCAGCCAACGGTTTCGCCGAAGTTCCATCAAGCGTACAAAGCGGACGGGATTAGTTCGGAATGCCAAAGGTCTCCTTGAATCTGGGGAGAGTCCAAAGTAAATTTTAATATAACTGAATCTTGTAGAAATTTGGTGCATCTTATATAATAAATTATCAATGACCAATTCGCTAAATTACCAAATCACTAAATCGTAAATCATCCAATCACAAAATATATCTTCGGTATGACAATACATAATCATCGTAAAGTTATCATCATCGGATCCGGACCTGCCGGACTCACTGCCGCTCTGTATGCAGGACGCGCTAATCTTGCTCCTCTCGTTTTTGAAGGACAACAACCCGGCGGGCAATTGACAATTACAACAGACGTCGAAAACTATCCCGGATTTCCTGAAGGTGTGCAAGGTCCCGAACTGATGGATATTTTGCGCAAACAGGCGCAACGGTTCAATGCTGAGACCGCATTTAAATCAGTAGAGTCGGTTGGTTTATCAAACCGTCCATTCAAAGTGATTGCTGATGGCGAAGAATATTTTGCCGATGCACTCATCATTGCAACCGGAGCTTCTGCAAAGTGGATGAATATTCCATCGGAAGAAGAATATAAGGGATATGGAGTCTCTGCTTGCGCCACGTGTGATGGATTCTTTTTCCGGAATCAACATGTCGCTGTGGTAGGCGGGGGAGATACAGCGCTCGAAGAAGCTTCCTACCTCACCAATCATGCTTCCAAGGTCACGATCATTCATCGCCGGAATGAACTTCGCGCCTCCAAAGCGATGCAGGAACGTGTGAAGAAAAATCCGAAGATAGATTTCATTTGGGATTCTGTTGTAGAAGAGGTGATTGGAATAAAAAATGCAACACCGAAGAAAATGACAGGATTGAAACTTAAAAATGTAAAAACTGGTGCTCTTACTGAATTCAAGTGCGATGGATTGTTCCTTGGAATCGGGCACGAGCCAAATACAGCACTCTTTAAGGGAATTCTAGATATGGATAGCGTTGGATATCTGAAGACCAAACCGTACGGTACAGCAACGAACATTCCTGGCGTGTTTGCTGCAGGAGATGTCGCCGACTCGAAATATCGGCAAGCCATCAGCGCGGCTGGTACCGGTTGCATGGCAGCAATCGATGCGGAACGGTTTTTGGCGGAACAAGAATAATAAAAATTAGAAAATAGATGGAGTCCACTTAACTCAAGTGCCTTGATAGATGGAGTCCATCTGCTTGACGGTTCGAATGGAGAGATGGACTCCATCTTCCTAAGTGACATGGAAATATATCCTCAACAATATTATCATATTTACAATCGCTCGAACAATGCAGAGGTTGTGTTTAAGTCTGAAGAAAATTATGATTTCTTTCTTTGCAAGTATCAGAAATATATCTCTGGTAAAGTTGAAACATTGGCTTATTGCCTGATGCCTACACATTTTCACTTTTTGGTTTTCATACAATCGGCCGAAACAACAATCATCAAGAATAATTTTGGAATACTGTTAAGCTCGTACACGAAAGCTATAAACAGCCGACATAAAAGACACGGCAGTCTTTTTCAACTTCATACGAAAGCAAAACCTGTCGATTCGGATAACTATCTTATGACATTAGCGGCGTATATTCATCAAAACCCGATACGGGCAGGATTAACAAACAAGTTGGAAAATTGGAAATACACAAGCTATCGAGATTATGTTGGTTTGGAGAACACAGGTATGATAAACAAAGAGACATTGCTACAACAGTGCGGCACAATTGAAGAATTCAAACTATTTTCAGAACAATTGCTTCTAACAGTGGATTCAAAATACTGGATATCTTGATAGATGGAGTCCATCTGCTTGGCGGTTCGAATGGAGATGGACTCCATCTAACTGTCAGGACGACCTCCGAACAACGGTGGGTAAAAACCTCCTGACAGCACTAGGATGATGGGTAAACTCGTGAAATTAGTATCAGACTAATATTCTGTCTCTTTGATTGACTTTCCGCCCTCTATTTCATAATTTGTTATACTATAACAAGTTACACTGCGTCAAAGGTCGACAGACTCCGTCGCACTCTGACGAGCGCATCAGCCTTCCGCCTAAAAGATGGCGGATAAACTGGCTGAGAAGAGCACGAAATACTACGAGGACGCTTATAGCAAGAAAAGCTCATGAGTAATCCTTGGGAATTTGTACTCTTCAAAAAAGGATAAGGAGCAAAACGGAGATTGGCGAAGTGAAATAACTTCGATCTTTATCAATTTCCTACAAACCTATGTCTAAAACTGCAAAATGGATCATCGGTATTATTGCTGTTCTCGTATTTTTATTTGGTCTGTTTGTTCTAACGTTGATTTCATGGATGTTCTCCGATGAAAGCGACGAGACGACCACCACCGGCGGGGAGAAGATTGCGGTCGTCGAGCTGAAAGAACCGATTGTCTCTTCGGAAGAAATAGTACGCCAGTCCAAGAAGTACCGTGAAAACAAATCGATACGAGCAATAGTATTCCGGGTCGAATCACCAGGCGGTGGCGTGGCGGCAAGTCAGGAAATTTATGAGGAAGTGAAGAAGACGCGTGATGCCGGCAGACCTGTGGTTGTCTCGATGGGCTCGGTAGCAGCAAGCGGCGGTTATTATGTCTCATGCGGCGCGACAAGGATTGTAGCAAATCCCGGAACACTAACGGGAAGCATCGGTAGCATTTTCCAATTCATGCACTTCAAGCAGTTGATGGATAAAATTGGCATTGATGAAACGACGATGAAGACAGGTAAGTTCAAGGATTCCGGTTCACCTTTCCGTAAAACGACTGAAGAAGAGAAGCAATATTTTAACTTGCTCATCGGCGATGTCTATGACCAGTTTGTGGATGTCGTAGCTGAGGAGCGAGGGCTTGATCGGAAGGAAGTACTGAAGTATGCCGATGGCCGTGTGTTTACCGGACGACAAGCCGTCGAATATGGATTTGTCGATACACTTGGCACCATGGAAGATGCAGTGAGCATTGCGGCAGAATTAGGCGGCATTCATGGTAAACCGAATATAGTAAAAGAGAAAAAACGAAAAACATTATTTGAAAAATTCATCGGTGATGCGGCTACTGAAGTGACAAAAATACGGCAAGAATTTTTACAGCAGCCGTTGCTGCAGTACCGATTCACATCTCCCAACTAATTTTTTGAGGAGGCTTCGTGACCAAAGCAGATATCGTAGATGTCATTGCATCGGCAACAGGGTTGACGAAAGTAGAAACCGAAGCCGTGGTGGATGGATTCATTACAACGGTTATCGGTGCGATGAGGGATGGAAGGAATATAGAAATTCGCGGTTTCGGCAGCTTCAAAGTGAAGAAACGTAAGGGCCGAGTTGCCCGCAATCCGCGTACAGGTGCTCAGGTGATGGTGGATGAGCATTTCGTTCCGACATTCAAGGTATCGAAAGAAATGAAGCAAATTGTGAATGAGAACCTCAAGAAGGGGCTTTCCTAGTGGCGGGAATGAAGCCCAGAATTCTCTGTGCGCATTGTAGTGCGCCGCTTCAACCGGGAAATCAGTTCTGTTCTTCATGTGGTGTGGCAGTAGATTGGACAGAGGAAACCGCTTCTGGTTCCCCAATGAATTTACGAATGGAATCAGCAAAGCTTGAATTACACGAAAAAAAACTATGGCCGAAAAAAGCATCAACTTCTTGGTTGTTAAAGTCAATCCTGGGCGTTGTTGTCATAGCTGCACTCGCTGTTATTGGATATGAGTTTTTTATTGAAAAGGGCCCGAGCGCCGGATCAACCCAGCAAGTGCCTGCTCAACCGAAGACGCTGACGGGAGAAATGGCTCAGAAGCAAGCAGAGATTCAGGCATTGGAAATGGACGTTGCCTCTCATCCGAACGATATGGCACGAACACTGCAACTTGCCAATCTTTTGCACGACGGATTATTCTATGAGAGGGCAATTCCTTATTACAAAATGTTTCTTGCGAAAAACCCAGATGATGCTAATGCTCGCGTAGATTTGGGAATTTGTTACAAGGAACTTGGCAATTTTTCAGAAGCAAAAAAGGAGATGAAGGAGGCGTTGAAGTACGTACCCAAACATCTCCAGGCAAATTTCAATCTTGGGATTGTCTGTTTGAGCGAAGGCAATCTCCATGAAGCGAACGAGTGGTTTAGAAAGACAGTTGCATTAGATCCTACAAGTGAAGTAGGGAAACGAGCGCAGCAGCTTTTAACTCAACACAACTCACAAACACCGAAGACGAACTAACAGAAAGGATACGCATATGCCATGTGGTCGTAAGCGAAAGCGCCATAAGATGGCGACTCACAAGCGCAAGAAGCGCCTGCGAAAGCAGCGTCATAAGAAGAAGGTCCGTTAGGTATCAACCCCTTTGCCTGTCGCTCGTATGTCCTGCGACAGGCAGGGCACGGATTGGCGCATGGTGAGTTTCTACAGTGAGTTAAGAATTGAGTGAAGCAGAGTATAGTTGTATTTTTTAAATAAATGAATAAACAAACTGGAGGTTGTTATGGCACAGGAAAATGACGGCATGGCGAAGGGACTCGTTGCAGGGTTTATCGCAGGCAGTATTGTAGGTGCGGTAGTTGCACTCTTGTATGCTCCCAAGGCGGGAAAAGAATTACGCGCTGATATCAAAGAGAAAGCAGGCGACTTAATGGAAGATGCACAGGAATATGTGGATCGTGCGAAGTCGAGCGCAGTGGATATTATGAACGAAGGAAAACGGAAAGCGAGCACGCTCGTGGATGATGCTCGCCGAAAGGCAAACACCATACTGGGCGATGCCGATCGAGTGATCAACAATGCGCGCAGCAAGACGTAAGGCACAAAGAACACCTAAGCCTCTGTTAAAATCTAAACAATCTATTTTATCGAACCCAGAAAAGGGGAACTCGAGTGGAAACATTATCTGAAATACTAAAATTAGTGTTGTACTGCAGCGCTTCCGCGGTATGCATCTATCTTATTGTAGTGCTTGTCCGTTTCAAGGAATTCCTGCAAGTTTTGCAGATTGAATTGATCGATCTCAACAAGAATCTGAAGCCCATTCTCGAAAATCTCAACACGGTAACAGACAAACTGCGTTTGATTACCACAAAAGTGGAAGATCAGGTCGATATAATCCATGGAGTGTTTCTTGCGTTTAGGCGTATTACCGAAAACATTACACGGCTTGAAGAACACTTTCAACAGCGTTTGGAAGAACCGTTGATGCGTGTGGGCGCGTTGTTTGGCAATATCATCAACCGTGTTACATCATTGTTTATGCGGCAGTAGCAGGATATTCTTTGGAGCACCGCTGAAGAAAAAATCTGTGCTGACGGTGGATGCCCACCGCCGGTGTCATTTTACGTCAAGGAGATACTATTGTGTCAAAAGCGATAAGTAAAGAATATACCATTGATAAAATCCGTAATATTGCAGTCATCGGTCATGGTGGTTCTGGAAAAACGACGTTGACCGAGTCGTTGATGTTTGTGGCGGGAGCCGCTACGCGAATAGGGCGCGTCGAAGATGGTTCGACTATTTCCGATTATCATGCAGATGAAATTGAACGCAAGATTTCCATTAATGCGGCAGTGCTCCACGCCGATTGGCAGGGAACAAAAATTAATATTCTCGATACACCGGGATATTCAGACTTCACTGGCGAAGTACTCAGTTCTCTCCATGTCGCCGACCTTGCTGTGGTGATGTTGAAGGCAGTGGAAGGTGTCGAAGTTGGTACGGAAATTGTTTGGAACTACGCCAAATCCTTACATATACCAGCCCTTCTTGTTGTGAATAAGCTTGATAATGAAAATGCTGAGTTCGATCATGCGGTCGTAACAGCGCAAGATCGATTTGGTCATGATGCTGTGATCGTACAATTCCCTGTGAATCAAGGACTTCTGTTCGATACCGTCGTGGACGTCTTAAAGATGAAGGTGCTGAAGTTTAATCGTGAAGGCAGCAGCAAATTCACAGAAAGCGATATCCCTGCCGACTTGAAGGAGAAAGCTGAACAGCTCCACGAAGAGTTGATCGAGAAAATCGCAGAAACCGACGAAGCATTGATGAACAAATTTTTTGAAGATGGCACGTTGAAAGATGCCGATCTCGAAAATGGCTTCCGCTTTGCACTGTTGAATAGAAAAATATTCCCTATCTACTGCATTGCCGCTTCACTTGGCATCGGCACGAGTCCATTGATGAGTTTCATAACAACGTATGGACCATCGCCGAAGGATCGGGGTAAGGTTAAGGCAACCAATCTGAACGATAAAAAAGAGATTGAAGTAGAACCCGATGGAGCGAAAGAACCATCGTTCTTTGTATTCAAAACAGTTTCGGAAGAGCACGTTGGCGAATTGTCGTACTTCCGCGTGTACTCCGGCACCATTACTGCAGGATTGGATCTTGTTAATCAATCCAACGGTAAAAGTGAACGCCTCGGACAGCTCTTCGTGATGAATGGAAAAGAGAGGTCCGAAATTACAAAACTTGTCGCCGGTGATATTGGCGCTGCGGTGAAGTTGAAGGACACGCACACGAACAATACGCTCAGCAGCCGGGCCTTCCCGGTTTTGTATGCACCGATTAATTTCCCGGATCCGGTCATTCGTATGGCGATTCATTCCAGGTCGAAGGGAGATGAAGATCGCATGGCGAACGGATTGCATTCCTTGCACGAAGAGGATCCGACATTTATCATCTCGGTAGATGGCCAGCTCAGTCAGACGGTGATTGCTGGTCAGGGAGAACTCCATCTGCTCATTGTCACCAAACGTCTCAAACTAAAATATAGTGTGGAAGTTGATCTCACAGAACCAAAGATTCCTTACAAGGAAGCTATTCGTGCAACGGCGCCGGATGTGGAATACAAACACAAGAAACAAACTGGCGGGCGGGGACAGTACGGACATGTACACATTAAGATTGAACCGAGACCGCGGGGTGCGGGATTTGAATTTGAAGATGCCATTGTTGGAGGCGTAGTACCTGGTCGTTTTGTTCCGGCAGTTGAAAAGGGTGTTATCGAAACGATGCTGCGCGGTGTGCTTGCCGGCTATGAAGTGGTAGACGTGAAAGTGACAATCTTCGATGGTTCCTACCACGCAGTGGATTCTGACGAGCATTCATTCAAGATTGCCGGTGCGATGGCGTTTAGAAAAGGAATCATGGAAGCGAAGCCTGTTCTTCTGGAGCCAATTAATATTATTGAAGTAATAGTGCCTGATGAATACATGGGCGACGTGATGGGTGATCTCTCCGGGCGCCGCGGGAAGATTCAAGGTATGGAAGCTGAAGGGCATTTCCAGAAAATCAAAGCAAGTGTACCGATGTCGGAGATTCATAAGTACTCTACGATTCTTCGCTCGATGACACAAGGCCGTGGAGTCTATAAGACGAGATTCTCACATTATGACGAGATGCCGCGCGAGGCAGCAGAGAAGGTCATCGCTGCAAGCGAGAAGGCGAAAGTAGAAGAAGAATAGAAATTTTCACGTAGGGATTCAATATATTGAATCCAATGTATTGTTGAAATGCCCCGTTATGGTAAAGAACCAGCGGGGCGTTTTATTTATCCTCCCGTCGCTGTTGTGGATCAGCGGAGATCAAGCTCCAAGGGAACCATGTGAAACTTGGAGATCTCCCCTCCCTATTATTTTTGTTCTCAGGCGAATCGGATATTTTAGAGCTGAATGGGCTTAGAGAGTTATTTATGAAGTAGGTTTGATTTTGAGAATTGAGTTGACTTTCGAGAGAAGCGCCTCAAGAGTGAATCCCTTTGCTAAATATTCTACTGCTGCACCGGTTTTCCATTCCTTATCTGATTGAGCTTGATTTGTCATAATAATCACGGGGATGTTAGCCGTTTCCGGAAATTCCTTTAGCGTTTCTAACATAAGGAAGCCGTTTAAATTATTCATAACGACATCGCTAATAATTAAATCAGGAATGTGCTGCTTTGCAAGTTCAAGTCCTACGAGTCCGTCTTCGGCTTCGAGTATTTCAAATCCGCCTTTCAATCTTAGGGCAACGGATATGGATAAACGTACAGTATCATCATCTTCAACCACGAGTATTTTTTTTCCCATCAGACGAACTCCTATAGTAATGATGATATTAACCTACAAAGTTCCTTTTATAAATACAATAGGATATTGTCTGATTTAAAGTCCGCCCGTTTTGGAATATACTATATTTAGAGAGATTTTAAGCTTTTCCCACAATCTTTGAATGTTTTTTTCTTGATGAATATTATTTTGTGATTGAAGTTGCGAAGAACATCGTTTTCCCGTCTCCTCATTTTTCTGTATCTTACTTTCACGTATGACAAAAAAAATAATTGGACAGAAAAACCTGCGGAAGATTTCTGAGAAAAAAATGAACAACCTTCCGAAGGGTTCAGGTCGTCGTAAACCTTCCGACATCATCATCCGCGGTGCGCGGGTTCATAACCTCAAAAACATTAACCTCACACTGCCGCGTAACAAACTTATTGTGTTTACTGGTGTCAGCGGCTCCGGTAAATCAAGCCTCGCATTTGATACGATCTATGCAGAAGGGCAGCGCCGGTATGTCGAAAGTCTTTCTTCCTATGCCCGCCAATTTCTCGAGCGAATGGAAAAACCGGATGTCGATCTGATCCAGGGAATCAGTCCGGCAATTGCTATCGAGCAAAAGACAACTTCACGCAATCCCCGCTCAACTGTTGCCACCACTTCTGAAATCTACGATTACCTTCGCTTGCTTTTTGGACGCATCGGACAGACGTATTGCCGCGTGTGCGGAAAATTGGTGAAGCGCGATACGGTCACTACTGTTGTTGATCGACTCCAACAAGAACCGGAAGGGGCAAAAGTGTACGTGATGTTCCCAATGCATGATCATCCGGGAAGAACGGTGAAAGAGGAAGTCGATGTCCTCAAGAAGCGTGGTTTTTTCCGGCTTGTGGTGAATGATGAGCTTATTGATTTGAACGAAAGCGCTTTCAAAGCGAAATCGAAAAAAGGAATCAATATTCTTGTTGATCGCCTCGTAATTCGAAAGAATGATACAGAAAGCATGACTCGGCTTGCTGATTCCGTGCAAACGGCATTCGAAGAAGGAAGCGGATATGCTTTGGCTGTCATCTTGGAATCGAAGCAGCTTCTCCGGTTCTCACAGCATTTTGAATGTATGGAAGACAATATCCGCTATGAAGATCCGGAGCCGCGGTTCTTCTCGTTTAACAATCCGGTTGGAGCTTGTCCAACGTGCCAGGGGTTCGGAAGAATTGTTGGTATTGACATGGATCTTGTTGTACCGGATCCGAGCAAGACGATTCGGGATGGAGCCATTTTACCATGGACATTTCCACGGGGGCGCGAAAATCTTATCGATCTGCTCCGTGTTGCAAAGGATGTCGGTTTGCCGGTGGACATCCCATTCAGCGAGTTGACAAAAAAACAACGCGCGTTCGTCATGAACGGCTGTAAAGGGTTTGACGGTATCCACAAGTATTTTAAATTCATCGAACGTAAATCGTACAAACTGCACTATCGTGTTTTTCTCAGCCGCTTTCGCGGTTATACGACATGCGATGAATGCGGCGGATCGCGTCTGCGGAAGGAAGTACTCAATGTCCGCGTGGGTGGAAAAAATATCCAGGATATTGTCCGAATGACCATTGAAGAAGCGAATAGGTTCTTTCAGGAAATCCGTCTTTCAAAGTATGAAGAGGAAGTTGCCAAGCGTATCTTAGAAGAAATTCGAAAGCGGCTTCGCTTCCTTGATGGAATCGGACTTGGGTATATCACACTTGACCGATTGACGATGACACTCTCCGGCGGAGAATCACAGCGCATTAATCTTGCGACGTCGCTCGGTTCTTCATTGATGGGATCGCTCTATGTTCTTGATGAACCTACCATTGGACTGCATCCACGCGACAACGGACGGTTAATACACCAGCTCAAGTCGCTGCGCAATATCGGTAACACTGTCATAGTTGTTGAACATGATGCCGAAATGATGCGCGAAGCCGACATCGTGGTGGATATCGGTCCGCGGGCAGGCGAGCATGGTGGCGAAGTTGTGTTCAATGGAACGATGGAACAACTTCTGCAGCATCCAACGTCGCTCACAGCGAAGTATCTCAATGGTACACTCACCATTCCAACACCGAAATCGAGGAGGGTAGACAAGGAACAGTCGCTCTTTATTCACGGTGCTTCGGAGAATAATCTGAAGAATATTGATATTCGGATTCCATTGAATATGTTTGTCTGTGTGACCGGTGTAAGCGGTTCGGGAAAGAGCACGCTGGTACACAAAGTGCTGTATGCAGGAATGATGAAGCGGAAGGGCGGGTATGATGGAACTGCAGGTAAATGTAAAGATATCGAAGGAATTGATTCAATCAACCATATTGAGTTGGTAGATCAATCACCGATTGGAAGAAGCCCGCGTTCCAATCCTATTACGTACATCAAAATATTCGACCTTATCCGAGACTTGCTTGCTCACACGCCCGCCGCAAAGACACATGGTTATGCACCGGGACATTTTTCGTTTAATGTGCCCGGAGGTCGCTGCGAAGTATGCGAAGGAGACGGTTTGCAGAGGATCGAAATGCAATTTCTTGCAGATATTTTTCTTCCGTGTGAATCATGTAAAGGAAAGCGTTTTAAGCAGGAAGTGCTCGATGTTCGGTACCGCGGCAAGAATGTGGATGATATCTTGAATATGACGGTAACAGAAGCGATACAATTCTTTTCCGCTTCTGCGGACGGCAGGCGGATAGCAAAACGACTGAAGGTCTTGGATGATGTCGGGCTTGGATACCTTCGGCTTGGTCAGCCGGCAACCACGCTCTCGGGCGGCGAGGCGCAGCGCATCAAACTTGCACATCACCTTTCAACTTCCGAGCAGGAAGGAAGTGCGCTCTTCATCTTCGATGAACCGACCACCGGACTGCATTTTGACGATATAGCGAAACTTCTGAAATGTTTCGATGCTCTTGTCGAAGCAGGACACTCGATTCTTGTCATCGAACATAATATGGATGTTGTAAAATGTGCCGACTTTGTCATTGATTTGGGGCCTGAAGCAGGTGAACGGGGCGGCGAAATTATTGCAACTGGAACACCGGAAGAGATCGCGAAGAATTCTCGTTCCTACACCGGTGGATTTCTCAAACGTTACTTTTAAGGCATCTTTAGAACAATCCGCCAAACGTCAGCGTAATAAATAACCCGCCGAAGTTCTTCATATAGCCGCCTTCCATTACTTCGATGCCGCTTGGGAACGGTGCAAGGAAGTATTTAACACTCAAACCAGTGATTGTCCCCTTATCCATACCGAAATACACACCGGCTCCGATAAAACCGCCAAGAGTGTACCGCAACGTTCCGTACTTGAGACTTGTGAAGAAGTCGATTTTTTCTCTGTAGGGATTTCCAAAAACATCATAAGATATTTGACCTGATGCATAAGGTGCGACGAACACCATTGTTGGCCCAATCCCGGCAGTAATGAACGGACGGAGATTGTCAACGATATCATCTTTGAACAACCGGTACTGTACGCTGACGGTCAATGGGAGAAGAAGCAAACGATTTTTCTTGTTAGGAATATAGCTTTGTCCATAGTAATCGTACTGTTCAACCTCAGCATCGTCTTTTACATCCGAGACCGCGAAATTGAACATCCATGACAGTTCATCGTTCATTTCATACCGATAGAACGCACCCATACCGAAACCATTATTGGATAAGAGCACGTCGAGACCCCACGCGTGCACTGCTGGGTTATAGCTTTGCTCACGTATAAGATTTGGATTGGATGGTGTAAAGATAATGGTCGTATCAGGTGTCGTCGGCGTTTGTGCCGATGCGTATGTGAACAAGAGGAATGTAAAGAGAAGGAATCGAACAGTACAATATTTGTTGATTTTGTATTTCATCGCGTTCAATATATCAAACGTATGAATTTCATAAAAGATTCCACAGATGAAAATCTGCTCAACGAATTCACCGAACAGAAAAAATACCAAATTTCAGGTATTTTGTCTCCGGCATCGCCGGGATAATCGGATGATCCGGAGCTGCGCCTGTAAATTCAAGGAGCTGTATGTCCCGTTTTGCTTTCACTGCGGCTTGTTCGATGGTGGAAAGAAATCCATCTTCCGTAATATGATGCGAACACGAGGATGAAACGAGATATCCACCTGGCGAAAGAATCCGCAGGGCTGCTGCATTGATTTCCTTATAGCCCCGAAGTGCTGCTGGAATATTTTTTTTGCTTTTTGTGAAGGACGGCGGATCAAGTATAACCACATCGAACCTCTTCCTATCCTCGCCGAGTTGTTTGAGCGCGTCGAGCACGTCTCCGATTACAAATTCTACAGCGGCGGTATTTAAACGGGCATTCACCTTCGCTTTCGCAACGGCAGATTCGGAAATATCTATTCCACGTACCGATGCCGCTTGGGCAGCTGCGGCATGCAGCGCAAACCCTCCTTCGTTGCAGAAACAATCCAATACCGTAGCACCGATTGCATAACGATGAACTGCTTTCCGGTTTTCACGTTGATCAAGGAAGAATCCGGTCTTTTGCCCTTGAAGGATATCTACCTCAAACTTCACTCCATCGTCATCAATAATCGTAATGCTCGGATTTCCCCGTAAAATCTTCTTTTCTATCGGCAATTCTTCCAGTGCACGGATTGCCACATCATTGCGGGCAACAATGGCTTTTGGATGGAATATGGATTCTAAGACATCACAGATCAGTGTTATCCGTTTTTCCATTCCCGCAGAAAGAATTTGCAATGAGATGAACTCGTTATATTTATCAATGACGAGTCCTGGCAGAAAATCGCCTTCACCATGCACAAGACGAAATGTCTCCGCGCCGGGATAGAGTTTCTGACGCAACGCTAGCGATTGCTGAATTCGACGTTCAAAAAAATTGGCTGAGATATCTTCCTGTTCAGTCGTGAGAAAGCGAAAGGTGATAAGCGAATGGGGATGATAAAAACCGAGCCCGAGAAACTTCTCGTCATGCCGAAGCAATTCAACAACGTCGCCTATTTCAGGGTTACCGCGAAGAGAAGCAATCTCGTTGCTGAACACCCATTGGTGCCCGGCAACAATTCGATGTTCTTCGTTCTTTTTGAGTATGATTTGTTTTTTCACAGAGGCAAATTAGAGAGTTTTTGAGGGATAAGCAAGCTTATGTGCTTGTTGTTTGCTGAAGATAAGGAAATTGAGTGAAGTTAAAAGTATTCCGCTTGATGCCTTTTGTGTTTATATTAAAGGTAGAGAAAAAAATGTGAAGCACTTGAAATGTATTGTATTTGATATGGACGGAACGTTGACACAAACAAACCAACTGATCTATGATTCATTTAACTACATTGCACAGAAGTACGCCGGAAGAACATACACCATTCCTGAAATCCATGCAATGTTTGGTCCGCCGGAAGAAGAAGCATTGCTTGAGATTGTTCGACCGGATCAAATGGATGAAGTGATGAAGGATTATCTCGCGTTCTATCGCACGCATCATAGCCAATTGGCGCGTCTGTTTCCCGGTATTGAAGATATCCTTCGCTACACAAAGGAATGCGGAAAAACTTTGGCATTATTCACCGGAAAGGGGACGCACACCACAAGGATTACATTGCAGGAATTTCACATCGATAAATATTTTGACTTCGTGGTAACGGGAAATGATGTTGTCAACCGTAAGCCGTCACCGGAGGGATTGCAGAAAATTATGGAACATTTCGCACTTCAACCGAATGAAGTTCTCATGGTGGGTGATGCAGTTTCCGATGTGAAGGCAGCGCATGAAGCCGGTGTGAAGATAGCCGTTGTCGTATGGGATTCGTATGCAAAAGATATAGTCATGCAAATGAAATCAGATTATATATTCCATGATGTCGGGGAATTCCACGACTGGCTCAAAAAGCAGTTCAGTTGACACTTCCGAGAAAATGATTATGCGAATCCTTCTCTTATTCATTATTACATTTGTCGTTTCGCTTCCTGCGCAAACAATACACTCTCAACGCATCAAAGGTATGCGCATCAATGGTATGGGAGAGGCGAAATTTCCTGTTGTTTTGTTGGATTCGCTTCCGGTAACGATTTCGTTCGATGTTGATGGAACAAAGCCTGAGAACTTTCGTGTGAAGATATTTCATTGCGACAAGGATTGGAATATCACACGGTCATCATTTATTAACGACGAGTTTAGAAATTTTAGCAAGAACCAGATTCCATTTGAAGAAGCTCCCGTGGGAGTACGAGCCTATCGGTGGACGTACACGCTGCGGATACCGGAAGGTGGAGGTAAAAATAATACACAATCGTTGCATATTTCGGGGATGAATGACTTTGAAAAGTTACCTCAATCAGGCAACTATAAATTTGAAGTGTGGAATGATGATCAGAACGAATTGGTTGCCGAAGGAAATTTTTTTGCCGCAGAAAAAGTGGAAGACTCAGCGCTCACTATCTATAATCGTTATTTACCTTCGGAGACTTCACCGCAAAATCAGGTACACAAGGCAGTCTTGGCGTTCACGGTTCCTCCTCCGCTGCTCAATGATGCCAGTCCAATATACTCGACTTCCATTAAAATCGTCGATGTATATCGAAATCGTGAAATCGAATTCCCGCACCGTATTGATGCAGATGATCGGAATTCGAACACATTTATTGATGGGTACGGGACAAACAATTTGAAGTTTGTGATCGATAATCTACAACCGGGGAATGAGTATCGTCGATTGGATGAGCAAACGGTCGATCTCTATTCGCTTGCTGATGTGCTGCGCAAAAAAGACGGCGCCGATCTCAGCCGTTGGATGTTCCAAGGAGGTGGAGATCAGGATGGAATTTCAACGCTTGTGGCTGGCAATCGCTATGCCGATTATATACAGTTTCAGTTCGAACTTGGCCGGCCTGAGGAAAACAGTGATGAGAAGATTTATGTTGTTGGTGATTTTAACGGTTGGAAAGTAGACGAACAATGGCGATTGCACTATGATGAAGCGGCAAAGATTTACAGGCTTCTTGCGTTGCTTCGTCGCGGCACGTACGATTACCAATATGTTCTCAACGGAAATGATTGGATAACGCTCGAAGGGAACGATTGGCGAACGGTGAATGTCTATACTGCGTTGCTGTATTATCATGATCCACGCTTCGGTGGATTCGATCGGATTCTTCTTGCCGCTCAAGCAAAAAGTCCGGGCGGACTGGAAGCGAATTCACAATAAAGGAAGATGGCTATGAATCCATTGCGTGTTGGTGTTATTGGTGTGGGACATTTGGGTGCTCTCCATACAAAAATGTATGCACAAATTCCAACTGCTCACTTGGTTGGTGTGTTTGATATTGATTCGACACGGGCAGAAAAAATTGCGGCGGAATTCGGAATAAAAACGTTTGCGCAGCTCGATGATCTTTTGGCAAATGTCGAAGCAGTCAGTATTGCTACGGTCACGCAATCGCATTACGATGTAGCGATGCAAGTGATCAAACGCGGTGTACATCTTCTGATCGAAAAACCGATTACCGCAACCATCGAACAAGCACGTGCGTTGACAGAGCGGGCAGAGACAAAGGGATTGAAACTCCAAGTCGGGCACATCGAGCGGTTCAATCCGGCGATTCTCGCATTGGAACCGTACGATATTAAGCCGTTGTTTATTGAGTCCCATCGGATGGCACAATTTAATCCACGTGGGTCGGATGTTGCGGTCGTGCTTGATCTGATGATTCATGACATTGATCTGATTTTAAGTTTGGTAAAATCAAAGGTGACGCGTATCGATGCGAATGGTGTTGCAGTTATCTCGGATACTCCGGATATAGCTAATGCGCGGCTGCAGTTTGAGAACGGCTGTGTGGCGAATGTAACCGCGAGCCGCATTTCTCAAAATAAAATGCGCAAGATGCGTCTTTTCCAGCATGATGCGTACATCTCCATTGACTTTGCAGACGGTGTGTCGGAAGTATTTCGTTTAGCAGATGAAAATACTCCTCGTGCGAAATCGACAAAAATGCTCGGCAAGATCGAAGAGGGGCACCACAAGCGAATCATCACCTATGAAAAACCAAAAGTGAGGGAAGTCAATGCTTTGAAATATGAGCTTGAACGGTTTGTTGAATCTGTACAAAAGAACGTCGAACCGCCGGTTACAGGCCGCGATGGTTTACACGCGTTAGAAGTTGCTGAAGAAATTTTACAGAAAATTAAGTCACAAAAGATGACGGTGGCATAGTGGCTGAGTGGATTGAAATCCGAGACGATATTCTGAAACGTATTGGCATAGTCGCCGATCGTGAGAGTATTGCCGCATATATTGTTGGCGGTTATGTGCGCAATCATCTGCTCGGTAAGCAAGTCAAAGATACCGACATTGTTGTTCTCGGCAGCGGTGTGGAGTTCGCAAAAAAAGTTGCGAAGGACTTTGGCAGAACCAATTTGATTCTCTTTGAAAACTTCGGCACGGCAATGCTGCCATTAGATGATCGGAAGTTAGAATTTGTCGGTGCGCGGAAAGAAAGTTACAGCAAGAATTCTCGCAAACCGCACGTTGAAGGTGGAACATTAGACGATGATTTATTGCGGCGGGATTTTACTGTGAACGCGATGGCAGCAAGTCTCAATGCAAAGACATTTGGACAGTTGGTTGATCCGTTTGAAGGACAAAGCGATTTGCGAGCAGGGATTCTACGCACACCGCTCGATCCGGAAATTACGTTCGACGACGATCCGCTTCGCATTATGCGCGCTATGCGATTTTCTGCACAGCTCGGATTTACGATCGAGCCGCATGTGCTTGAAGCCGCAGGAAAGATGGCGAAGAGATTGGCGATTGTTTCACAGGAACGAATCTCAGACGAGTTTCTGAAAATACTATCCAGCACAAGACCATCGGTCGGACTTCAGATAATGTATGATTCTGGCGTTATGGAAATTGTCTTTCCTGAAATCGCTCAGATGGCGGGGGTTGATCAGCGAAAGGATTATCACCATAAAGATGTATTTCGACATACACTGCAAGTTGTCGATAAAGTCGCAGATGTTTCCGGTAACCTCTGGTTGCGAATGGCGGCATTGCTGCATGACATCGCCAAACCGAGGACCAAAGTGTTTGTACCAGGGACGGGATGGACTTTCCATGGACATGAAGATCTCGGTGCACGAATGGTGAAGAAGATATTCCAGCGGATGCGTTTTCCGCTAGAACATGTTCCCTATATTGAAAAGCTTATTCGCCTTCACCTCCGTCCACAGGCGTTAGTCGATGATGGCGTGACAGATTCCGCCGTTCGCCGATTGCTCTTTGAAACCGGCAATGATATTGATGATCTTATAGCATTATGCCGGGCAGATATTACATCAAAGAACCAAAAGCTTATCGAACAAGTGAAGCAAAACTATGATCTCGTCATTAAGAAAATGGCAGAGGTAGAGGAAAAAGATCGTATTCGGAATTGGCAGCCGCCATTGCGCGGCGAAGAAATTATGCAAGTTTGCGGATTGACCGAAGGACCAATGGTAGGTGTACTGAAAGATATGATTACCGATGCAGTTCTTGATGGTACAATTCCCAATGAACATGATGCCGCCATGCAGTATCTTCTTTCAATGAAAAATAGTATCATGAATCAAGCGCCATTAAAAAAAGGTTGACGGCCGAAAGTATGAAACATTCGCATTTCTGGGGGCGTCTAAACTCTGGAAAAAGCTTGAGTTTCTTCAGTTCTTTTGAAACTTTACGGAAAAACAATCGTTTATTAACTATAGTTTTATACCCTGCCAACACTATAATTATTGGAGATGTCTCAATGAAGAAAATGATTATGTTTATCCTGCTCTCAGTGTCGTTCTGCAGTGCCCAAATGCCAGTTGGAACGCTAAAAACACTTACACTGAACGAAGCTGTTACTGTTGCTATGCAGCAAAATTTAAATGTAGTGCAGGCGGCGAATAATGTAGATGCTGCCCGCAGCGCTGAAGTGGCGGGTTATGGTTCTTATTTGCCTTCTCTTTCTGCTTCTGCCGGCTGGGGGAGATCACAGACAGAGTATACGGTCGATTCAGTCTATAGCCCATACGTCAACGGGAATGTTGCGACCGGTGGAAATTCATTAACTACCGGCTATACTGCAGGGTTAAATCTCAATTACACTATTTTCGATGGGTTGAATCGTGAAATGAATCTCAGTAAATCCATTTCCGGCAAAGCTATTGCCGATCAAACTTTTTTGCGAACGAAACAAGGGATCGTATATCAGGTGCAAGCAACTTATCTCACTGTATTGCGCAATGAACAACTCGTGAAGGTCAATGAAGAAAATCTGAAGCGTGAACAGAAGGAGCTAGAAAGAATTCAGGAATCGAATCGTGTAGGGGCGTTGGCAATTGGTGATGTGTATCGCCAGCAATCTGCTGTGGCAACAGACGAGTTTAATCTTATCACTGCCCAAAATACATATGATAAATCGATTGCGGATTTACTTTCGCTTGTCGGATTAGATGTGCGGGATGATTATCAAATTGCAGATACTACTGTTCCAACGGAAGTGGACTCGGTGGAATTTTCCCAACTGCCTACCCTTGGAAAGTTTGAACAATTCCGCAAGCAAGCGCTTGACGCTCGCCCCGATTATCAAGTAGCATCGGAAAACTTAAAAAGTACATCGTATTCAGTTGTTTCAGCATGGGGACGCTATTTACCGGGTGTGAACGCGTATGCAGGGTACAATCTCACTGCGCCTGAAGTGTCGCAATTATCAAGTAATAAGGATTATACGTGGGGTTTAAAATTGAATTGGACATTGTTTGATGGATTTCTAACGAACGAGGGTGTCCAAATTGCAAAGGTTCAAGAGCGAAATGCTGAAATATCGCTCCAACAGACAGAGCTGATCGTCAGTGTCGATGTGAAAAAAGCACTTCTCGACCTCGGGGCGTCTCAAAGACAGTATGAAGCAAGTGTAAAAGGTGTAACTTCTGCTTCGCAGGATCGTAGAGTAGCAGAAGAGCGGTACAATCTTGGTGCCGGTACGATCATCGATCTTCAAACGGCAAATGCAAATTATGTAAACGCTCAAGCGAATAAAGTGAACGCGACATACAACTACATTACAGCCAAACGTAATTTGGAATATGTGCTTGGTGAACGAACATACTAAGTAAGAGACCATAAGATTATTAGGATACTCAACACAGAGGAGCAAGCAATGGCAAACGGTAACGGGAAGAAGAAAAAAAAGAAGATTATCATTATTTCGGTTATTGCGGTAGTAGTAATAGCTCTCGTTGTACTGGTGATTATTGGCAGCCGTCGTGTGCCGGTTATTTCTGTACAAACCGAGAAAGTACAACGCCGGACAATTACTCAAATTGTAACTGCGACAGGTAAAATTCAACCGGTCACCCAGGTGGTGATTAATGCAGAGGTTAGTGGAGAAATAATCGAGTTGCCGGTCCGTGAGGGACAATCAGTGCACAGAGGACAATTGCTCGTCCGTATCAAACCGGATGCTTACCAGGCAGATTATGACCGGGCTCAGGGAAATGTTGAAATGGTGAAAGCGGCCTTGGATAAGGCCGAAGCAGACTACAAACGTGCACAGGGACTATTTGAAAAAAAACTTATATCCGATGCAGATATGGATATTGCGAAAGCTGGTTATCAAGGCGCAAAAGCAAGCTATGTGCAAGCAGTTGCAAGTTCCAAAGAATCATATCAATCGCTGTTGAAGACGTCTATTTATTCTCCAATGGATGGCACCATTAGCAATCTACCACGGGAACTTGGTGAACGAGTGAGCGGCAGTACGTTCACGCAAGGTACAGAGATTATGACGGTTGCAGATCTTTCTAAAATGGAAGCTCGCGTCGATGTTGGTGAAAATGATGTAGTAATGGTACGCAATAATGATACGGCCCGTATAAGTGTCGATTCTTATCCTGATCGTATCTTCATTGGTTCAGTGTATCAAATTGCCAACACAGCAACATCTACAGGTCTTGGAACGCAAGATCAGGTGACAAATTTCCAAGTGCGCATTTTACTCAATACACCGAAAGATGCGGTCTTCCGTCCCGGGATGTCGATGTCAGCCGATATTGAAACAGAGACAAAACAAAACGCGTTGACAGTCCCGATTCAATCTGTTACAGTACGATTGCCGAAGATAGAAAAAGCCGAAGAACCGAAAGAAGGTGAAGCGAAATTTGAAACTACAGCGAAAAAAGAAAATGAGAAATTGGAGGAGGTAGTTTTTGTTGTGAAAGATGGTGCGGCAAAAACGGTTTCTGTCAAACGCGGCATTAGCAATGATGCCTATGTTGAAGTGAACGGAAGTGGATTGGAAGGACAGGATGTTGTTTCAGGGCCGTTCAAAGCGATTAATCGTGATCTAGAGGTAGATTCAAAAGTGAAGATTGATAACAAGACAGAACGTAAAACAGGAGCAAGTGCAGACAAAGATAAGAAGTGAAGAAAGTAAGAAGGAAGAAGAGTAAAGGATGAAAGCAGAAAATTGAAAATGAAATTGCAGATGATGAAAATAAAGCGGATATGTGGATTTGTGTTTGCGGTACTCATTCTGCAAATGCATGGAGAATTGACAGCTCAGACGATTGATGAGGGCATTGCTCTTTTTCAGCAAAAGAAATTTGCAGAAGCGAAATCGGTGTTTGAAAAGATTATAGAGAAGGACGATAACAATGCCGAAGCGCATTACCGGTTAGGCCTTGTATATTTCAATAGAACGAATCCGCAACGGGATGTGGACAAAGCGGTCGATGAATTAGAGAAGGCAGTCGACTTAAAACCGGACAGTGCCAATTACCAGTTTCGATATGGTGCTGCACTTGGCGAGAAGGCCCAGCATGCTGGAGTGATCAAGAAAGCATTCCTTGCTCCCAAGATAAANNCAGTTGGATGAGGCAATCAAACTTGATGAAGTTCAAGGCCGCTCGGTTAAAGCGAACTTCTTTGAACGAGCAAAGAAAAACGATGAGGCAGAGAGAGAATACAAGGCTCTTGTTGTCTCAAAACCGGAAGATTGGCGAACGTGGAAAAACTATGGGTACTTTCATATGCGTGCCGGGCACCCGGATGATGCAGTGAAATGTTTTCAAAAGTATACCGAACTTCGCCCTGATACGGCAGATTCGTTTAACTCTCTCGGTGAAGGATTCTTAAAGAAGGGCGATACAGATCAGGCAATCAATATGTTTCGCAAAGCGCTCGAATTAGATAAGAACTTTCTTTCTTCTTTGCAAAATATGGGCGAAGCGTACCAAGTGAAAGGTCAAAAAAAGGAAGCAAAAGAAATGTATCTAGCGGTGCTGGCAAATAATCCTCCTGATTTCTATCGCGAAGCCGCGGAAAAGAAATTGAAAGAAATCGAGTAATAGGAAGGAATATGGAATGTCCACAATTATCAAATTTACCAATATCGCAAAAATCTATCAGGTCGGCGAAGAACAAGTGCATGCACTCGATGGTGTATCGATGCAAATTCAGAAGAATGAGTATGTGGCGATTATGGGACCGTCGGGCTCGGGCAAATCGACGATGATGAACATCGTCGGATGTCTTGATACACCGACGTCCGGTCTTTACGAGTTGAACGGTACTAATGTGAGCGACATGAACGACAACCAGCTTGCGAAAGTACGAAATAAAGAAATTGGATTTGTGTTTCAGACATTCAACTTGCTTGCTCGGTCAGATGTTCTCCATAATGTTGAGCTGCCGCTCATTTATGGTGGCGTCGGTTCGGCAGAGCGAAAAAAATTAGCTCGGGCAGCGATCGAACGCGTTGGCTTAACGGATCGTATTCACCACAAACCAAATGAACTTTCCGGCGGACAACGCCAGCGTGTATCCATAGCGCGTGCGCTCGTGACACAGCCATCCATTTTACTTGCAGATGAACCAACCGGAAATCTTGATACAAAAACCGGCGATGAAATTATGATGCTGTTTGATATACTGCACAAGGAAGGCAATACAATTATCCTTGTGACTCATGAAGATGATATTGCACTGCACGCGCATCGCCGGATTCGCCTCCGCGACGGCAAGATGGAAGTGGACGAGCCAATCAAGAATCGAAAAATCATAACTCGACCAACAACGGTCATAGCATAACATGAAATTTGTATTTGATGAATTCAAAGAAGGGATGGCGATTGCATTTGCTGCCATCCGTGCCAACAAAATGCGTTCGGTGTTGACCACTCTGGGAATTGTCATCGGTATCGTCTCTGTCACGCTCATGGGGACGGCTATCGAAGGATTGAACCGCGCTTTTAATAAAAGCATTGCCGCTCTAGGAACGGATGTCTTATACGTTCAAAAGTGGCCATGGGGTGATCATGGAGACGATTGGTGGAAGCTCAAGAACAGAAAAGATATCCGTATACAGCAATCGAAAGATCTCGAAAAAAATTCCGAATATGCCAAGGCAATAAACCCTGCAACAGCGGCAATACGGAATGTGAAATATGGACAAAAACTTGTTGAGAACGTCGTCGTTGTTGGCACGGGTGCTTACTTGCTTGAGACAAGTGGATCAACTGTTGCCTTCGGCAGATTTTTTACTCAATTGGAAGCTGAGGGAGGAAGACCGGTATGCGCCATTGGTTCTGAAGTCGCTGCAAATCTTTTCCCCAATGAAAATCCGATAGGGAAGGTCATCAAGATTGGCGGGTATGCATTCCGCGTGTTGGGCGTGTTCGATAAACAAGGAAGTTTTCTTGGATTGGAAAGCCTCGACAATAGAGTCTATGTTCCGATTAATCGGTTCTTTCAGGAATTCATGTCGTTTCGCAGCGGTATCCAAATTATGGTGAAAGCAAAATCTGTAGAAACATTGGATGACACAAAGGAAGAAGTCCGCGGCATTTTACGCAAATCCCGCGGACTTAACCCGAAGGATGAAGATGATTTTGCAATCAACCAGCAGGAAATGTTGGTTCAAACATTCAATCAAATTGGCGGTGTGATTGCAATGGTGGGATTGTTTATCACGGGAATGTCGCTCTTTGTCGGCGGTATCGGTATAATGAATATCATGTTTGTTTCAGTCACAGAACGGACAAAGGAAATTGGCATCCGCAAAGCCATTGGAGCACCGCGCCGAACAATCCTTCTGCAATTTCTTATGGAGTCTGCTGCATTGTGTCTCATCGGCGGTATTATCGGTATTATTATTGCATTTCCGTTAAGTCTTATTATCGATACAGTACTGCCAACAGCAATGCCGCTCAGCGTCGTAGCCATTGCCTTGTTGGTGTCGGTCTTTGTCGGTGTGCTTTCAGGATTCTTACCGGCATATCGTGCATCTCGACTCAACCCTGTAGATGCATTACGGTATGAGTAGAGAAATCGTCTTCAGGAATCAACATGAAATTTTCTGAAATTATGAAAATGGCTTTGATAGCCATACGTTCCAACAAACTTCGTTCGGCATTAACACTTCTTGGCATCGTCGTTGGAGTCTTCTCTATCATCGGTGTTATGACAGCTCTTCAGGTGCTGCAGAATAGTATTGAAAGCGGACTGAGCAATCTTGGATCCAATACTTTCCAGATTCAGAAGCAGCCAGTTATAGCAAATCGCACACAATGGATGAAATCACTGAAATGGAAAGATATTACATACGAGCAGGCACAAGCTGTCAAAGAGCGGATAACACTTGCTCAATATGTTGGTATCGGAGCATTGCAGAGTGCAGAAACCATCCAGTTTGGGCCACTCAAAACCAATCCGAATGTTTCCGTCGGCGGTGAGGAGCCGGAAGGAATGCAGACGAACAACTGGACTATTCAAGATGGAAGAAATATCACGGATGATGATGTGAA
>PLMS01000030.1 GCA_003142575.1 Ignavibacteriota bacterium | reverse complement strand
TGTGACCGGTGCAAATGATCCAACAAACACAGAGCCGGCATGAGCAATAGACGGAGCTATGGCTTCTGCATGAAGAATATTTACGATGAGATGCTCAGGTGCATAGTCGTTAGAAAATTGGACCGCGGATTCTATCGATTCGGCAACAAGGATATAACTTCTCTCCAGTGAGGCTGTAATGAATGCACTGCGGGGAAATTCGGATACCCGTTGTGGCAAGATACGCAATACTTCTTTTGCCAAAGCTTCACTGGTCGTGACAAGCACGGCTTGAGCATCTGCATCATGCTCGGCTTGTGAGATTAAATCATATGCGACAACATCCCGATTTGCTGCATCATCGGCAATAATGAGGACTTCGGACGGCCCCGCCAGTAAATCAATCGCAGCACCATCAGGATCTGTTGAAACAAATTGCTTTGCTGCGGCCACATACCGATTGCCCGGACCGAAAATCTTGTCTACTTTTGGAATTGTCTCGGTTCCATATGCCAATGCTGCGATTGCCTGTGCACCTCCAACTTTATACACTTCATCGATTCCAATCATTGCCGCAGTTGCGAGTACGAATGGATCGACCGAGCCATTCGCTTTCGGCGGCGAACATAAGATGATTTGTTTACAATCCGCAAGCTTTGCGGGAATACCGAGCATCAACACCGTTGATGGCAACGGCGCTGAACCCGCGGGGACATATAAGCCAACCCGCTCAATGGGACGCGTTTCACGCCAACACACAACTCCTTCCATGGTTTCGATTTTCTGTGTGCTGCATCGCTGAGATTCATGGAATGTTCGGATATTCTTTGCAGCAATCGTTATTGCACTCATAAATTCGGGAGAAAGAGATCGTTTCGCTGATTCACATTCTTCCGCTGATACCCGAAGTGCTTTCACTTCTGTCTTATCAAACTTCTTAGTATACTCACGCACGGCTGTATCACCGCGCCGTTTGATATCAAGACAGAGACTTTTAACGGTCGTATCTATCTCACGCTGAAATTGGCTTACACGCCGCAAAAGAGAGCGACGATCTTCTTTCGTCAATTTATTTTCGAGAAAAATCTTCATCGGATAATGGTTTCAATAGGCACAACAATAATATCGCTGGCACCTGCTTGTTTGAGTTTCTCCACGACGTCCCAAAATACATCTTCTGCTACCACTGTATGAATAGCAACCATACCCGCTTGGGCAAGAGGTACCACAGTTGGACTTTTCAAACTTGGTATAACACGTTTCAATTTCTGGACCGAATCGGACGGCGCATTCATCATGAGATAGCGCTTGCCGCGTGCTTCTTGAGAGCCGCGCACACGAATCATCAATCGGTCAATTAGTGTCCGCTTCTTTTTATCGCGCATTGCTGTCGGATTTGCTACCAACACCGCTTGCGATTCCAATACTGTGCAGAGTGTACGCAAACCGTTCATCTTTGCTGTCGTTCCCGTTGAGACAATATCGCAGATGACATCGGCAACGTTGAGACTGGGCGCTAATTCTACCGAACCGCTGAGTTCGATAATTTCGGCTTTCACTTTATTTACTTTAAGAAAGGACTTGAGAATAACGGGATAGGTTGTACCAATGCGCTTACCCTTCAGATCGGACACTTTACGAACAGACGACCGCTGTGGTACACTAATCATCAGTTTACACCCGCCGAATCCAAGCGGCGCAAGTGTGTGCACGCGTGCATTCCGTTCTTGGAGAATATTTTCGCCAATAATACCAAGGTCTGCAACGCCATCCTGCACATATTCAGGAATATCGTCATCCCTGATTGCCAGCACGTCCAGATCAAAGTTACGGCATGGTGAATAGAGGCTTTGCTTTAGAAATTCGAAGCTCAGTCCGCATGCGCGGAGCAGCGCCACCGAGTCCTCGGTGAGACGTCCGTTCCGTTGAATTGCAATTTTCATTCTTCCATTGGTTGCTAACATACTTTATCCTAATAAAGTGTAAGGTGCAAAAAAAATCTGTTTTATTTAGTCGTTCGTTTCAACATCATCGTATATCCGCCCTTGCCCTTCTTAAGCCACCGGCCTACGCGGGCGATGGTGCGCGTGCTAAGCCCTGTTTCCTCTTCGATCTGTGTGTACGGGATGTTTTCTGACAGCATACGCGCAGCCTTCCAGCGTTTTACAAATTCTTTGACCTCATATTCCGTTAAGAGGTCGCCGAAGAACCGGCGGCACTCATCCAGGGATTCCAACTGGAGGATGGCGGTATAGAGATCGTCGATTTCTTTAATGCTGGGTTTTTTCATACTTTACTCTAATAAAGATTACAAAAACTTTACCTTAGTGTCAAGCTTTTTCTTCTTATTCAAGAAGGAATTTCCCTCTGTTTTTCAACGTTTCACACCAAGTTATGAAAGGGAAAAAGGCAGATTTGCCTGCTTGATTTTGAAGAACTAATGCCTATGGAACTTCTTTAACCAATTACGTATATTTTCGCATTACAAATCTTTTTATTTAATCCATTAAGCAACACTATCGACGAGGGTTGTATGTCAAAAAAAGTGCTAGTGGCAATTGTTGCTTGTTCAATTATAATTCTAGTGGTTGTTGGATTTTTAGTCATTCATAAACTATCACAATCAGAGAAAATAATTGGAACCGAATTGGGATCAAACAATAGTAATCCCGACGGTCTCACACTCCAAGTTAAAAGTGCTCCCTCTGCGAATGCTGGATATCAGTCCAATGAAGAATATATGCCTCGCGATGGAGAATCTCCCGAACCTCTTGAATATGAACCTGCCGTATGGACAATGGATCCCATTCAATCACTACCATCATCGACAAAGATTTGGTCTGATAATGAACGGCCGGGGATAACTGAATTACCTGATACTCTTAAATGGGATTACTTTCAACCGAAATCACGTCAACAATTCAATAAGAAACAAAAAGAACTTCTCGCTAACCAGGGATTCTATCTTGAAGAAATTACACCTCTTAGAAACATACAGTATGATGATATGATTGACCAATATTCCAGCCATAGTGTGTTTAATTATGGTCAGGATTATAGCACGGTTCCCCTCTTTATAACTTCAGACTATTTACTCCACGTTTATCACGTAGTATTTGACCGTGCACTTCAACAAGCCGAAGAAAGGAAATTTTATTTTCAAATACTTCAACTGACAAAAAACCTTAGTGCGGAAAGCAAGAAACAAATTCGAAATTCAACTCCGCCTGGAATTCGAAAAGCAGCACTTGGCAATGTTGCGTTCTTTAGCGTCGCCGGAAGTTTGCTTGATACAGCATTTGTTGTGTTACCTGAAGTAAATGATATTGTGTCCGCCGAATTACAGTTAATACAGAAGGCTGACGGCTTCGCTTCATCGCCGTTGTTTCAAGAAAAGAAAGACTATTCGCAATTTAAACCACGTGGCCATTATACAAAAACAAAACGACTGAGCCGATATTTTCAAGCGATGATGTGGTTTGGCCAATGTTCCTTCCCAGCAGACTCGAAGGACTATACTATGATGGCACTCCTTCAAACGGAACTACTAGATGACACGCATAATGGTAATTCTTGGAAACGTATATCAAGAGCCATCAATTATTTGGTTGGCAACTCTGACGATTTAACCTGGGAAGATTACCAGCGAGTCGCCAACAAGGTATATGGGAGCAGTTCTTATATTTATTCTGATGAAAATAAATTTGATCAATTTATGTCCGAACTAAAATCACTCCCAGCACCCAAACTCGATACTATAAAGGCATATCGATTTATGGGTCAAAGGTTCACTCCTGATGCAAAAATATTTAACGACCTTACATCTCCTCGGGTTGGTTCTGACAAACTTCCGAGAAATATTCCTACAGGCCTTGATGTTATGGCTATCCTCGGTTCTTCCACTGCAAACGATATGGTGAAACAATTTGACGCTATTCCCAATTATTCCAGTAATTATCACGCTTTGAAATCAGAGTTTTCTGCATATCCAGAAAAATTCTGGAAGCAAAGTGTTTACTTGAGCTGGCTTAACACATTAAAAGCCCTTCTTGCTGATAAAGGAGATAACTATCCCATTATATTCCGAGGAAAGGTCTGGTCAAAGAAAAGATTGTTGACTGCGCTTGCTTCCTGGGCAGAGCTTAAACACGATACGATCCTTTACTCTAAACAATCGGCAGCTGAGATGGGAGAAGGTGGCGAAGAGGCTCCGCCGCTTCCACCTCAACCTAAAAGTTATGTTGAACCCGATCTTGAATTCTTTAATCGTTTTGTTGAGCTCATTCAAACAACAGCGAAAACATTTTCTGATAATATGCTGCTGTCGGATGAATACTTAAAAAAGTTCAGTTTATACTTAGACCACGTCGTCAAATTGCGTGACATTGTCCGGAAAGAATTGATGAATGCAGAAATAACAAAAGAAGAATATAATTATCTCCTTAATTTTACCGGCAATATTAGCTCCATAGTGATACCAGAAGGTTCTGGCGATATTATCGATGATAAATTCAAGCAAATGGCACTTGTTGCAGATGCGCATACTGATAATCTATTCCAGATGATTCTTGAAGAGGGGATCGGTATTCCTCAACGCATTTATGTTGCTGTAAAAGATAATTCTGGTGGAACGCGAATCTGCATCGGATATGTTTACACCTATTATGAGTTTATTCAACCGCTTTCGAAGAGACTTAATGACGACGAATGGAAAACCAATATCTATCCAACGATTGATCCAAGAATAAAATCAAAAGAACCGGAATGGGTTAAACAAATGCGCATAAATTGAGAAACTTTTTTGTGCGATTGCATTATTTGAGATCATTAATACTTGTCATTGGGATACTCGGATTATTTTCTGTTTGTATAGAGTCAAAGCCTAAAACCGAAAATTCGAAAAAACACTACCTAAAATATCAATACTCAATATCGAGCGATAGGCCTGATTACTATCTCTCAAGTATCGAAAAAATTCGGGATAAAAGTATCGCGATTGATACGGTATTACCAATTCGTTGGGGTATCGTATCGCATCATCTCCTCATAAAGGATCTTATCGCTGAATATTTTCTTCGATTATCTAAGGTTGCACATCCGAAAACAATAGTTCTTATCGGGCCGGATCATTTCTCCCGCAGCCAATATCAAATAACAATATCAAAGCTTCCGTGGAAGACCCCCTTCGGCATATTACAACCAGATATCGAAATCGTTCGTGAACTCATAGATTCTCGTATTGCCGATAATGATGAGAATGCTTTTTATAATGAACACTCGATAGGAGCCCTTGTCCCATTTATCAAATACTACTTTCCTAAAGCACGAATAGTAACAATCATTATCCGATCCGACGCGACCATAAAAGAAGGACTGGCTCTGGCAAAATTCATTATTTCATTGAAAAGCCCAGATGTTTTGCCCATTGCCAGTCTCGACTTTTCTCATTATAAAACCAGTGAAATAGCTCAACGTGAAGATTCAATAACCATCGACATTCTCAATCATTTTGATATTAGCAGATATAAGAAGGCATTTGTTGATTCGCATATAGCATTATATACAGTAATGGAATCTTGTCAAATGCTTCATACTTATAACTTGAAGATCATTCATCATACAAATTCCGGAATAGAAAGCGGAAAACTAAAGGATCCTTGCACAAGTTATTTCAATCTCTGGATTTGGTGATCGATTCATAATTCTACAGCAAATGCCGGACAACGCAGTCAGCCATACCAAGCGCTTGGCAATCAATATTTTTCTTTAACGCTTGTCGAACCAGTTACAATCTTACATAATATGTTTTTCTATTTTTTTGCAGCAGCACCATCTAACATCGGAATTGTGGAACCAATGTTCTTCACATAACTGTTAGAGAATACAACTTGTTTTGCGAAGGAAGACTTGTTCGTTTCTAAAAACTTTCATATTTTGAATAAGAAGCAGTCAGTAATCAGTTGTCAGTAAAAAAGAATATACATATCGCAAATCAACCAATCATTAGTTACTAATTACGAATTATAAACATGAAGCTGACAGTTTGCATTAATCACGTACCCGACACCGCGGCAAAGATCACTATTGCTGCCGATGGGAAGAACATCGATAAAACGGGCATTACGTTCGTTCTCAATCCATACGATGAGATTGCCATTGAAGAATGTCTCCGGCTCAAAGAAAAGAACGGGGGCGAAGTTATCGCCATCTCGCTCGGCGGCGATGCACATAAGGAAACATTACGCAAAGCGATGGCAATGGGGGTCGATAAGGCTGTACTTTTAAAAGACGACTCTCCCCGCGATTCTTTCTCCGTTGCACGTGCTCTCGCCGATTATTTGAAAGAAATTTCGCCCGATGTCATTTTCTTCGGCAAACAATCTGTCGATTCGGATGACGCGGCAGTTGGAACGATGGTTGCCGAGATGCTGGGATTGCCCTCTGTCTCCGTTGCTGTCAAGTTAGAAATCACGAACGGCGCTGCCATTGCTGAACGTGAGATCGAAGGCGGCAAAGAAAAAGTTCAAGCCGCACTTCCAGCTGTGTTCACGGCACAAAAAGGATTGAATGAACCGCGTTATCCTTCACTCAAAGGAATCATGGCAGCCAAGAGCAAGCCGATTGAAGAGAAAGTGCCGACAGTCGCACAACCGAAGGTTGAGGTTGTTGCATTGCGTAAGCCTCCATCAAAGAGCGCCGGCAAGATTGTTGGAACTGATTCGAGCGCAGTAAAAGAATTGGTACGTTTGCTCCACGAAGAAGCGAAAGTGATTTAACAAACAAAGTTTTTTTTATTGCGAGATAAGATTTATATGAAAATCATAGCAGTTGCAGAACAACGAGATAATAAATTTAAAAAGTCCGCATTTGAAGTTGTACGCACGGCACGAACTATTGCGGATCAAACAGGCGGAGAGGTCATTGCGCTTGTAATTGGCGGTCAAGTGCAGACAATTGCCGGTGAATTAGGCGGATATGGAGCACAGAGAGTTCTTGCGGTCCAACAACCGAAGCTGGAAAAATATTCTTCCACAGCTTATTCAAAAGTCATTGCAGAAGTGCTCAAGAAGGAACAGGCATCGGTAGTTCTCCTTCCCGCAACAGCGATGGGCAAAGATTGTGCACCGCGTGTAGCTGTAAAACTCGATGCCGGCATTGGGTCAGATTGCATCGCACTGAAAGCAGAAGGCGAAAACATTATTGCAACGAGGCCTGTCTATGGCGGAAAAGCATTGACGGACATAAAAATCAACTCTGCTGTGAAAGTGTTTACTCTTCGCCCAAATGTTTTTCCGGCTGGAATGAGCAATGGTACTGCAGCAAACGTTGAAGTTGTAGATATTCCGTTGGCAGAATCTTATTTTATATCACTCGCAATCGAAACGACACAGGCATCCAGTAAACTAGATGTTGCCGAAGCCGATATCATTGTCTCCGGCGGACGCGGATTGAAAGCTGCAGAGAATTTTAAAATGATCGAAGATCTGGCAGGTGCCATCGGCGGAGCTGTCGGCGCTTCACGTGCAGTGGTCGATGCCGGATGGCGTCCGCACAGTGAACAAGTTGGACAAACGGGAAAAACCGTTTCACCGTCGTTGTATGTTGCTGTTGCTATTTCGGGAGCAATTCAACATCTTGCAGGTATGTCCTCCTCGAAGTATATTGTTGCTATCAATAAAGACAAGGACGCACCTATTTTCCAGACAGCTGATTACGGCATTGTCGCAGATGCATTTGAAATCGTTCCTGCACTGACGCAGGAAATAAAAAAACTTCTCGGAAAATAATATGTCCGCAGAAGACAGAATTCAAGTAGACATATTGGGATTGTCCAGCAGTCAATCCAGTGGCGGGGCATACGCGTTGATACTGAAAGAAGTCAACGGAGCGCGTCGTCTGCCGATCATCATCGGTGCATTCGAAGCACAATCCATTGCACTGGAGATGGAAGGCATTAAACCTCCCCGTCCACTGACGCACGATCTGATGAAGAATCTCATCGATTTACTGGGCGGTGAGCTGGTCGATGTCTATATTAGCGAGCTGCGTGAAGGCACATTCTTCGCCCGTCTTAATCTTGACACACAGGAAATCGATTCGCGTCCGAGTGATGCAATTGCATTAGCTGTTCGATACGGCGCGCCTATTTTTGTCGCTGAGAAAGTGATGGCAGAAGCCTCCTTCCTTTCTGAAGGTGAAGAAGGAGAAAAAGGAATTCCCCCGACGGCGAAACCCGAAAAACCAGAGACATCGAAGCCTCCGCTTTCCAAGCTTGAACAGTTAGAGCAACAGCTTGTCGATGCCATTGCAAAAGAAAACTATGAAAAAGCTGCACAGATCCGCGATGAAATTAAGCAGCTGCAAGTGCGTAATTCGTAACAACATCTTATTCAATCTCACATATCTTCAAGAGCCATTCATTTTCATTCATCTACCATGGAGGATCATTCATTGAAACAGACATCAAATTCTCTCCTGTTGATTCTTGCATTCGGATTTCTCGTTCCGGTAACAAGCATGGTTGCAGCATTAACCACAGACGATTCCACTCATGTCAGTCAACTCATCGCACAAGGAAATGAATTTTCAGAAAAAGTATTCGACAACCAAAAAGCGCTCGAAAAATACAGCGAGGCTCTTGCTCTTTCTCCCAACGATTATGAAATCCTCTGGCGATTGAGTCGCACGTACGTCGATATCGGCGAACATCTTCCCAAGAATACTGATGCGGAGAAACAAAAACAGTTGGAATGGTATGAAAAGTCGTTGGACTTCGCCAAGAAAGCTATCGTTGCCAATCCGAAAGGAGCAATGGGGTACACACGGGAAGCGATTGCGAATGGACGCATTGCCCTCTTCCGCGGCATTTGGGAATCTCTCGATCTCGTGAAACAAACAAAAGCCGATTGTGAAAAAGCAATTACCTTGGATTCGACAGGACCAGGAGCCTATTATGTACTCGGACGAACGAATGCGAAAGTGTGCGAGAAGCCAAAATTCATCCGCTGGCCGCTTGGAATTGGTTGGGCAAATATGGATGATGCAGTGAAGAATTATGAGAAAGCTGTTGAACTGCGGCCGAGTTTTATTATGTACCGGCTTGATTGCGCTCGTGCTTACATTGAGATGGATGAATATAAAAAAGCACGCGGACACTTGATGAAGATCGCTTCTCTACCGAAAGAAGATGAAGATGATGACGTCTTTAGGAAAGAGGCAACGGAATTGTTAGAAAAAATAAAGGATGAGTAGCAACTGTAAATCGTTGGAGTAGCTTTTAGGAAAAAGAACCGCAAATTTTCTATACACGTAGAATCCCGATGTCAGTCTTGGCATCGGGATTTTTGTTATAGATTCAATACTTTTAATTTATTATTCATCAACTTCAATTCGCATGTATCTTTTCATACTCCGGATTTGAGTATCCCTTTGAAGAATCGTCAAGCACTAACACCCAATCGTTACCATTCCGCTCGCTACCGGGAGGTTGGAAGTACATTGTTCCGATCTCCTGCACTGCGCCATTACGGGGATTATACCATGTGGCATGGACTTTACTTCCGGAAATTTTCCCCATTGCTATCGTGAATGATCGTCCTGTGTATGTATAAGCAAAGAGATAACTTTTACCCCTTGTTGTCGCAATAAACTCATAACGCTTTCCCTGATCAACAACGAGTGTAGAATCATATATGCGTTCAAAGTACGGTCGGGATAAAACCAGATTTGAAAGATAGCGCATTTGAAACGATCCGGAATCATCTATTGCTTCGTACCAATAATTACGTGCGCCATAAGCGCGATTCTTATCTCACGGCTTGTACATTTGCATAACGGCATTATCACCATAGGTATGTCCGCACGCACCGGCAAAGACCGACCAGTATGCATATCGACGACAGTCATGTGCATTCCAATACGGTTGAGTTGTATCGTGCAAACCCTGTGGTATATTTTCATATGATGGCTCTCCATCGAGAGTTGGCTTAGGCGGATTCTTTGTATAATCCTCTAAAACATATCGCCAATTGTCTTCACCTTTCCAACTTTCAGCACCATCGCCTTTGAGTTGATCATACCGACGATGTCCCGATTGAAACATATTAAAATCAAGCCACGATTCATTATGAAACCACGTGGATGATTGTGTTCTTCCAAACGGATGATACGTGATAAGATGATTCGGATCGTTTGCTTTAAGTGCAGTTCCAATTGCTTTCCATATTTCCGGACGAACATCTCCGCGAAGATCTCCTCCATTAATCCAAAAAATATTTGGTTTGGAACCGAAACGTTTTGCCAACCACCTGGCATACAGAGTTACATTCTCCACAGTCGTTTCCGGCTGTTTGGCAACTTTACCCCACAGGGGAACAAGCGCAATGCGGATACCGTTCTTCGCCGCCTCATCAATAATATATTCTACATGATCCCAAAAATCGTATTGCCGTGCATCGGTAAAATTTTTCCCATTTGTAATACACGGGCAAGATAAATTATTTTTTACGAACGCCGAATCACCGTAGATATTCACAAGCGGTATTGCAGGAACCACCATACACTGAATCACATTAAATCCCTTTGCTCTTCTGTTTTCCAAATAGCGTGTTGCCTCTTCACGAGTCAATTTTTCAAACAACAGCCAGCCCGTATCACCCAACCAGAAGAACGGCTCGCCATCTTCGTACTGAAGAAACCGTCCATTCTCTGAAACGATGACTTTGCGGTTTATCGCATGTACAGTGTCAATGTCGCCAGTGTGCAACTGTGCCAACAGCACAGTAGAAAGGCAAAACTCCAAAACAAATAATAGTGTCTTTGGAATAGAACACATGAAATAGATTTTCATAGTTTTCGTTACCATTCAAAGATAATGTAAAAGGAAAGAGTAAAGATGTCAATCGATATCGTATTTCCCCCTTTGTTTCATCAGAGAAAGAATCAGTATATTAATATTATCGTACATTGGAAAAATTAAATTCCGAGTAAAAATTGAATATGAATATTTTTAATCTCATAATGTATTGTTTCTGCATTATTTGCGTATGCTATTTCACTTATTCCCTGGCAACGAATTACCAAAAGAATGAGACACGCAATCAAGTTCCGTTTGTCATTTGGGTCATTGATACCATCGACCTCTTCATCCATGAAACAGGACATTTGATCTTTGGTGTATTTGGAAGATTCATTTACTTTCTCGGAGGATCTTTATTCCAAATCATCATCCCTGTTGCAACCGTCATTGTCTTTGCTCTATCAACCTTGAGATCAATTCCCTTTACTTTGTATTGGACGGGCCAAAGCATGGTGAACGTGTCCGTTTACATCGGTGATGCACCCTATCAACGACTGCACTTGATCTCCCATGCTGCGATCCATGATTGGCGATGGCTCCTGAACTATATGGGAACGATGGAATATGCTGAAGACATCGCCATGATCGTCAATATCACCGGTCTCATAACTTGCTGCATTGGAATTGGTATTGGATTTTATTTCATTACCCACGACTTGCTTCGACTACTCTCGCCAGAGAAATATCAACATACGTAATAACTTTACCCCTTTCGGTAGTCTCCATATTCTCCTTCTTAAATCCTTTGTGTTCATTCGTGAATAAAACTCTGGCCCTATTTTTTCATCTATTCTGTATGCTCGTCATGTTCACATTAAAAATAATGTGAACAATAGGTACAAATACCTTGATTATTTAATAATAATCTATATATTACTATATATAGTAAGGTGCTTTAACTCCAAAACCTTATTACAAATACATTCAGTGAGAACATTTTATGAAAAAAATTGAAGCAATAATTCGTCCGCATGCCATGGATGACATCCGGGAGGCGCTCCAAGAAGCCGGGTTTCGCGGAATGACAATGCAAGAAGTCAAAGGCTTTGGCAGGCAGAAAGGACATTCCGAAGTTTATCGCGGAGCCGAATATCAGGTAGATTTTTTGCCGAAGGTCAAATTAGAGATCGTTGTTCCAAATGGACGTGTAGATGAAGCAGTCTCGATCATCATCCGCATCGCAAAAACAGGTAAGGTCGGCGACGGAAAGATTTTTATCATGCCGGCCGATGAAGCTATACGTGTACGAACAGAAGAAACAGGAGAAGATGCATTATGAGAATAGATACTGGCGATACGACATGGATGTTGGTGTCCACAGCACTTGTTATGCTGATGACACCTGGATTAGCATTATTCTACGGCGGTATGGTACGCCAAAAGAATGTGCTGGGTACTATTATGCAAAGCTTTGTGGCATTAGGGTTGGTTACAGTGCAGTGGGTACTGATTGGTTATTCACTTGCATTTGGTCCGGATATTCATGGACTTATCGGCAATTTGCAATGGTTTGGTTTACAAGGTGTTGGAATGGAACCCAATCCGGCTTATGCAGCAACAATACCCCATCAAGCATTTATGATGTTTCAAATGATGTTCGCGATCATCACGCCCGCTTTGATCTCGGGCGCGTTTGCGGAACGCTTTAAATTCAGCACATATTTGGTTTTCGTTCTTCTCTGGTCAACTCTTGTGTACGCGCCGCTCGCACATTGGGTGTGGGGTGTTGGCGGATGGCTTCGGTCGTTGGGTGCATTGGATTTTGCAGGCGGACTTGTAGTACATATTAGTTCCGGCGTGTCGGCTCTTGCTGCGGCAATCATCATCGGAAAGCGTAAAGGTCATGGACATGAACATATGCCTCCTCACAATTTGACCATGACAATACTTGGTGCAACACTGTTATGGTTCGGTTGGTTTGGATTTAATGGAGGAAGTGCTCTTGCCTCAGGTGCGCTTGCAACGTCTGCATTCTTAATGACTCATATTGCAGCGGCAACAGCGACACTTTCGTGGCTCATTGTGGAATGGAAACATCGCGGCAAACCAACGCTTCTCGGTGCAGCGTCAGGTGCGGTTGCAGGTCTTGTGGCAATTACGCCGGCATCCGGTTTTGTCGGTCCGCTTGCTGCGCTTGCAATTGGTTTTGGCGCAGGTGCGGTTTGCTACTTTGGTGTGAATATCAAGAACTTCTTCGGTTATGATGATTCACTCGATGCGGTCGGCATCCATGGCGTCGGCGGTACGTTTGGGGCGCTTGCAACTGGTCTTTTTGCATCGAAGGCAATCAATGCTGCCGGAGCAGATGGTGCATTCTTCGGTAATCCGTCTCTCTTTCTTATCCAGCTCTTAAGCGTTGCAGTAGCAATTGCGTACGCATTCTGTGTCACATGGATTATTCTCAAAGTACTTGATTGGACGATGGGATTACGAGTTCAACAGGAGGAAGAAGTGCAAGGACTGGATCTCAGCCAACATGGTGAAAGCGGTTATATCTTCTAATTCGAACTGCATAAGGGGCGCTTGGAAGTTGTGTGTGTAAAGCGCCCCCTTTTGTATCCAATTATTTTCCGCATAACCAACAATTCTCTTTCCTCCTTTTTACATTTCTAGTATCTTCATCAACCTTTTTCTACGTGCATGCATATTTGTTCCAACGCCATAAAAAGCATACAATAGGCATAACAACCTTGATTAATTAGTAACAATTATTAAATTACTATAGTTAGTAATATGTTGCGCGTCTAACACTTTACTCATAACATTTCAAGAAAAACAACGAAAGTCCCTTATGAAAAAAATTGAAGCTATCGTTCGTCCACATTCAATAGACGACATCCGGGAGGCGCTACAAGAGGCGGGATTCCGCGGAATGACATTGCAAGAAGTCAAAGGCTTTGGCAGGCAGAAAGGACATACCGAAGTTTACCGCGGAGCCGAATATCAGGTAGATTTTCTACCGAAAGTCAAATTAGAAATCGTTGTGCCAGATGGACGTGTAGAGGAAGCAGTCTCGATCATCATCCGCTGTACAAAAACAGGTAAGGTCGGCGACGGGAAGATCTTCATCTTGCCGGTAGAAGAAGCGATACGTGTACGAACAGAAGAGACTGGAGAAGAGGCATTATGAAAATAGATACGAATGACTTGACTTGGATGATGGTGTCTACAGCGCTTGTTATGCTCATGACACCAGGATTAGCATTATTTTATGGCGGCATGGTGCGGCGTAAAAACGTTCTTGGAACAATCATGCAAAGTTTCATCGCACTTGGTGTCATCACGCTGCAATGGGTATTGTGGGGATACAGTCTCTCGTTTGGACCAGATTGCGGACATGTTATCGGAAATTTGTCATGGGCAGGTCTTGCCGGTGTCGGACTTACTCCAAACCCTGATTATGCGGCGACAATTCCACACCAGGCATTTATGATATTTCAAATGATGTTTGCAATAATAACTCCCGCGCTCATCACCGGTGCGGTTGCTGAACGGTTCAAATTTAAAACTTATATAGTATTCCTTCTCTTGTGGTCCACACTTGTGTACGCACCAATTACGCACTGGGTTTGGGGTGTGGGTGGATGGCTTCGGTCATTAGGAACATTGGATTTTGCAGGTGGATTTGTAGTGCATATTAGCTCAGGTTTATCAGCGCTTGCCGCGGCAATTGTCATAGGCAACCGCAAAAGTCATGGTCATGAACATATGCCCCCACATAATCTAACAATGACATTAACCGGCGCTGCATTATTATGGTTTGGTTGGTTCGGTTTCAATGCAGGAAGTGCTTTAACCTCGGGTACATTAGCCCTTACGGCTTTTATCAACACACAATGTTCTGCTGCAGCGGCAACATTATCATGGGTATTTATGGAATGGTATAAGCGTTCTAAACCGACTGTTCTCGGAGCAGCTTCAGGTGCAATCGCTGGACTTGCCGGTATCACTCCTGCAGCAGGATTCGTGACACCTCTAGCGGCAATATTCATTGGACTATGTCTTGGTGTTTTATGCTACTGGGGAGTATCGTTGAAAAATCACTTCGGTTTTGACGACTCACTTGATGTCGTCGGTGTTCATGGTGTTGGCAGTTCATTTGGAGCAATTGCAATCGGTTTGTTTGCAACAACGACTGTGAATGCAGCAGGAGGAAATGGAATTTTTTACGGCGGCTATTCTCTACTTGGTATTCAACTGTTCAGTGTAGGAGTAACTATCGTTTTCTCCTTCGTCATGACCTGGTTAATATTAAAAGTTCTTCAGAAAACAATGGGTCTTCGCGTTGAAGCTCAGGAAGAAGAGGAAGGATTAGATCTCAGTCAACACGGTGAAAACGGCTATATTTTCTAGTCTCCGAGCATAACAGTAAGTATGAATATATAATAAATCTGCCGTATGATATATTTGTATCTTCCGGCAGGTTTTATTTAAAAGTGTTCACTGTCCACCCTTCTCCCAGTAAGGGTTTCCAGACAGGATTTTACTTCTCCCTTTCATTTTTACATTTTTCCTTGAATCAATCGATTTGGCTCTCTCCTGAACTTTTCTTATCTTATAAAAGAATGATCATGCTTTCGAGTCACATAAAACTTACACCACCGTAGCTTTTCCTCTATTCTTCGGGGCATTATACATGCCTCGCTTTTCTTGTACTCAAAAAAAATCAAGCTTTCTAATCAGATTAATTATTCATGAAACATAACGAACTTACACGACGCCGTACATTCGGCATCATCAGTCACCCTGATGCAGGGAAAACAACGCTTACAGAAAAACTGCTGCTCTTCGGCGGTGCGATTCACACGGCAGGCGCAGTAAAGAGCAACAAGATCACAAAGACCGCTACCTCTGACTTCATGGAAATTGAAAAGCAACGCGGCATCTCTGTAGCGACCTCGGTGATGGGCTTCGAGTACAAGGGATACAAGGTCAACATCTTGGACACACCGGGTCACAAGGATTTTGCCGAAGATACCTATAGAACTCTTACAGCCGTAGATAGTGTTATCCTCGTGATCGATTGTGTAAAGGGCGTAGAAGAGCAAACGCGAAAGCTCATGAACGTCTGCCGGATGAGAAGTATACCGGTGATCGTGTTCATCAATAAAATGGATAGAGAAGGACGCGATCCGTTTGAACTTTTAGACGAGTTGGAACGAGAACTTGGTATTCATACGCGTCCGCTCACGTGGCCCATAGGCATCGGTGTGCGATTTCAGGGTGTGTACAATTTATTTGAAAAACAATTAGAGCTCTTCTCCCCCAATAAAACACGCATCTCGGATGATATCGTTGCCATTGACGACATTGCAAGTCCGCTTCTTGATGAACATATCGGTGCGGATTCCGCAGCAAAGCTACGCGAGGAAATTGGAATTATTGAAGGGGTGTATGAGCAGTTTAATGAAGAACATTACCGTGAGGCATATCTTGCTCCGGTTTTTTTCGGCAGTGCTATCAATAATTTCGGTGTAAAAGAACTTTTGGATACTTTTGTGAAGATTGCTCCTTTTCCACAACCAAGGGAAACAAGTATCAGAAAGGTCGATCCGGCAGAAAGTTCATTCAGCGGGTTTATTTTTAAAATTCATGCGAACCTCGATCCTAACCATCGGGACCGTATTGCATTTTGCCGTGTGTGTTCCGGCAAGTTTGAGCGGAACAAATATTATTATCATACGCGTTTAGAAAAAGAACTTCGCTTCGCTACTCCTACAAGCTTCATGGCAAATGAAAAAAGTATCATCGATGAAGCATGGCCGGGTGATGTGGTTGGACTGTATGACACAGGATATTTTAAGATCGGCGATACGCTTACAGAGGGTGAACAATTTGTTTTTAAAGGGATACCGAGATTTTCACCGGAAATCTTCCGGCAGCTTATCAACAGAAATCCGTTCAAGGCCAAGCAGTTAGATAAGGGAATCCGGCAGCTTTCCGATGAAGGTGTCGCTCAACTCTTCCTTCGCCAGCAAGGCAATGTGAAGATCGTCGGTACTGTCGGTGAGATGCAGTTTGAAGTTATTAAATTTAGATTGCTGCACGAATACGGCGCGGAGTGTGATTTACAGTCGCTCAATATCTATAAGGCGTTTTGGTTCACGTCGGTAAACAAAGAACAATTTGAACGCTTTCTCTCTTTTCAAAATCCCCATATTGCGTATGACAAAGATGATCATCCCGTCTTTCTTGCCGAAGGAACATGGTCATTCCATACAGCACAGGAGATGTTTCCTGATATCGTATTTCATCTTACATCGGAATTCAAGCATGATACAGATATTGTTCAGAGCATCGGACAATGGGGAACATCTTAAATTCCATCTCATGCGTAATCATCCTGAGTGAGCGCATAATCCAAAATGAGTTAATGCTTTATTTAAGTAGTTCTGAATGAAGTATAAACGCGAGTGATTCGCCTACTTTTATTTTTCCAATTCGTATGATGTTGGCGCTTTTTCTTCCAGGATAGCACGTTTAATGATTGTGCGTACTCGCTGGATTTCTTTCGGTATGTTGTTGCCTTGCAGTACCGGCCCATGGCCGCACACCAACACCTCTGCCTCAAGTGCTGCAATACGATCCAATGTCGAAAGCCATTGCCGCCAATCCTTGACACTGCCTCCCTCGAGGTTCGGCAAATATCCACTGACTACACTATCACCACAAAAAAGGATTCGTTCCGCAGGCACAAACACACAGAGATTCGTCGGAGTATGCCCTGGAGTAAGTAAAACTTCAGCGTTGAGATTTCCCAGATTGAACTTTATTTCTGTTGTTATTTTATGAATCGGATTGACAATTCTTGTATCGGTAAAAACAATCGCTGCTTCTTGCCGCTCCCGCCGAACAGCATTTGGAGTACATGCTATATACTCATCAATATCGTTTTTCAGTTCAGAGTCTTGTCGTTGAATGCCAACATGACCGTACACCTCAATACCATAATCAGCAAAATAACTATTGCCGCTTATATGATCAAGATGTCGTTCCGTATTGATCACAAGCAACTGATTGGATGGTCGAACCACTTGGGCATAGCCCTTGATCGTTGCCGCGGCAAGAGTGTTTGGACCACTATCTACTATAAGCGTTTTTTCATCGCCGACAATGAATCCGGCATTAACACTCCACGGAGGAGTATATGCAAACCCCAATAAAGCAAAACAATGTTGTGATATTTGCACTGATCTTTTTTAATTTCTTGACTACTAATCACCCGTGAGGTTCTTGGGAGCCATTTTTTTATAGCCCACAGGAACTTCAAACTCACTCGCGGCAACCACTTTTTTCTCAATCTTTGTAACAGTCGTTGTAATACCAGCAATGGTTGTTTGAACAGGAAATCCTTCTACCTTCGTCATTGCTGCAACCATTTCTCCCGCCTTTGGCATCTGAGCTGCCATCCGTTGACCAAATTCTTTAAAGTCCTTTTGCATGCTGCTGAAATCGGGCACATCGGCCGTTGTCCACACGCTTCCCACTTCGGCGGTATCCTCTTTCATTGCATACTTGAAACATATATACCCGCTGATGTTTTTTTTCTCTGCAGTTTTTATCACGTCGATTTTAGCATGTTGTCCTCCCATAGCTGCTTTCCCCATCATTTGTTCCATCATTTTTCTTTGTTCGGGAGGGAGGTTTTTTAATTTTTCATTCATCTCTTCCAGTTTTTTATTCGCTTTTTTTGTGTACGCTTCCATTTCTGCGAAGGTCATCTCGGAATATTCTTTCTTTTGTGTGTCGATAAAGTACACCATTTCCTTATCAAGACGAAAAATCGACGCATTATTTTCCGACGATTGCTTGAACATGTGCGGACGATACGATGATGTAGAATGAATTTCCTTTCCGTTGGCAATCCGTACTATTGTTGTGCTTTCCCAGTATAATCCCTGACCAACAACAATACCAAGAGTTGCGATAGTCAGTACAAACAGTATCGTTCCCCTCAAAATAACATCTTTCATGGTTTCTCCTTATGATTAATGAATAAGCTTCTTTAATGTAAAAAAAACGTTCATGACTCTCAACAAACAAATTTTATTCTAGTTCTTGCACTTCTTCATCTTTGCACCCACGAAGTGCCGCAGAATGCAGTATACGGGCAGCGGTGACATGCTTTTCTGAGGTCGGCAGGCGGCGAGAAAGGAACTGCAGCATTGTTCATCTCTTGTAGTAAGAGTTCAATCACCTTCTGAACTTGCGTAAAGCACACTGCACGTTCAGCAGAATCTTCTACAAAAAATATTTCGCTTTCCTTGCTCAGGCGGCTTTCGCCAATGTAAAGAAATGCAGGAATGATCTGCTCTGTTGTAAAACCGGAATGAATTCTATATAACAGCAGGTATATCGGCAGTTGGAGCGATGGGATCGCTTCGCTCCAGCTTTCGCGTTCGTTAAGATCGAGTTTGTTCATGGCGATCAGCTTTTTGCTCTGCGGCACTCCGGTTTTATAATCGAGAACGACAACGGAACTGCCTCGCTGCTCAATGCGGTCGAGTCTGCCTTCGAATTTTGCACCGAACGCCCGAATAGATATTTTCTCTTCAAGGCCCGTGATGATCACATTGTTCGTCTCGATAACCGGTTTCTGGTAATCCGTAAGCAATACTTTCAATTGTCTCTGGATTTGCCGTTTCAGCAAATAGGACGCTCCCACCGGTTCTGCTCCAAATTTCTCTGAGAAGGATTCATTCACCAACTGTTCCATGCGCATGATATCAAGATCACGTATATCTAATTTTTTTCCTAAGAGAGGTTCGTAGAATTTATTCAGCACTTCATGGACAAACTTACCGATCTCTTGGCTGTTAATATCTTCTGTTGCTTCTTCTTTCTCTTTCAATCGCATGATGTATCGATAATAAAACTTGATCGGACATTGCATGTAGGTATCCAACGCGCTGGCGCTGTAGGAAAATCCGCGAAGTGCCTTTAGCGATTCTTCCGATTTTGGAATGGCCGGAACAGCGTCATTGGCGAGTTTGACACTATAACGAACCGTCTGTATGTAGTGGTCGGATGAATACGTTCCGTCACACTTCTGCCGTTCCCATAGCAATTGTTCAATAAAGCGGCTTTTGCTACTCTCGCCGGATTCAGAAAAAAAAAGATGTACACGCTTTGCTCCGCGCACAAGCAGGTTGAAGTAATGCTCACTGAGTTTGTCACGGTCTCGGTGCGTTTCTAGTTGTAAATTCTCTCGAAGCTTCTGCGGTAGAAGCATATCACTGCCGATACCGCCGGGCAGAACATCATCGTTTACGTTTAGAAGATAGACGTCATCAAAGTGAAGACCGCGCGTTTCCAGCAACCCGAGCACTTGCAATCCCCGCAATGGCGTGCCGGAAAAAGGAACTTCTTGCTGTGCAACATACTGCTGGAGAAAACTGAAATATCCGGATGCATCACGGAATGAAATGCCGCCGGCGAGCGATTGCTCCAGGTGCTGAAACATTTGCAGAAATGCTTCAGCATACGGACGGAAAAGCGGATGTAAATGAGCGGTGCTGTGGTCATAGATGTATGTGAGCACCTCAATGGCTTTATGAGCAAACTCTTTCAATGCGGCCATGGAATCCAGCGCGCGAATAGTGTGCGCGTGAATGCTTCGAAGATGTTCTTTCAACTGTTCTGATGTTGTTTCAGCGCCTGATTCGGAAGCCATAAATGCTGCATTATTAAAAACTTCATCTGCTTGCTCGATATCTTCCAGCGCAACCAATATTTTTGTTTTGTCTTCCATCAGCATCGTTTCCAGTCCATGAAAAAGAATGCGCGTGACATCCGCACGCTGGCCAAATCGAATGTTTTTTGTATATGGATGCAAAACAAATTTCAAGTACTGCGATGCTGAATACCGTTCACCTTGCTTTGTGCACACCAATTCCATCAGGTTATGGAGGAAACCGTACACCGGAGTGCGCGCCATGGGATAGCCAAGCGCGATGTTGTATTCTTCCTCCGGCAGCAAGGTAAGCGTTTCATGCACAACGGGAAAAAGTGCATCCGCCGTGGGTAGGACAATCACCGAGCGTTCATCAAGCAATTTGTTCTTCTCCAATTGATCTTTGATGATCGCGGAGAGTGCAAACACCTGCCCATGCGTATCGGATGATTTGTAAAAATGAATTTCCGGCTCTTTCGTTCCCGGCTCAGTCTTATCTGTCTGAAACACGAACAACGCACTTTGGCGATTTGCCAATTCATCAAAAATGATCTTCTCTGCATGTGTCTGCTTATACAATCCTGCCACAATAAGCTGCGTGTATTCGTCAATATTTATCTTGCCGATGTGTTCAGCTACTTCCGAGTAGCGAACAGCGCGTGTGGTAAATCCTTTTTCCGCAGCAAGTGCATAGAACCGTGTATAATATTCGGCAAGTGAGAACAACCGGTTATATGTGAGCGATGAAAGTTCTTCCTTTATTTTCCGCTCTGTAAGATTTGCGAGATGTAGTTCTTCCAGTTCACCGAATAGTTTCAGTCCGATAGGAAGGAAAGCTTCCAACGACGTAAAGTATTCACCGCCCAATCGCTCTTTCAACTCGGCGTGAATTTGATAAAGCAGAACCACGGCATCGATCGACTCTAAGTCTTTCACCGGCAGAGCATGGAGTTTTTGATAGAGCAAAAGAATAAACTCATCAACGGAAAATATTATGGGTGGAATAAAACTGCTGCCGATGCGCTGAGCAAGTTCTTTACGCAAGAAATGCGCCGGACGTTTTCCGGGAAAAACGACTGCACTCGCCGAGAAATCTCTTCCCTGTGCGCTGAGATGAGCGGCAACGGTTTCGACTAGATGTTCGTGTGGACTAAGAACAATGCGTTCGTTCATGCAACCACCCGTACTTTTTTCCTGTCCACGAACGCCAGCATACCTTGGATAGTTCGGCCTGGATAAAAGTTCTGGAGAATGGTTATGTAGCCAAGTATTTGATCACGATAAACATCTTTATCCTCTCCAGTCTTAAAATCGAGTACCGTCACGCTCTCTGCATCCACCACAACGCGATCCATACGGAACAACCGTCCATCCGGATTTACAAATTCTTGTTCATTCAAAATCTTTCTGCCTTCGATAGAAGTGAAGAATGGTGCAATCTCCGGCAGTCGTAAAAATTCCAACACTAACAATTGAATACGTGCTGCATCCGCCGGTTCACCCCAGCTTCCTGCAATTTCTTTTATTGCTGATGAAACGCGTTCTTCAATGTCCGCACCCACCAATTCCACACGCGAGAGTATATTGTGGATAGCTTCGCCACGCCGCCGTTCATACAGCGCCAGCTTCTCCGATGAAATAGCGATTGCCGGCTTACGCACAGACGAATGGTACTTGTCTACGGTTAGTTCGCCTGGATTCTCACGCTTTTCCACCTTCTGTTTTTTTGAAGGCTCATATCCGGTTTTAGGCAGAAATATTGAAGGTTTATCAGCCCACTCTGTTCTGATGCTGATAATGTACATTTCTTCTTTTGCACGTGTGAATGCAACATAGAGCTTATTCAAATCATCCACCGCCTGTTCAAATACGCGGCGTTCATATAAAGCCCTCATATTGTCACTAAAATCAGCATTCTTTTGTGTTATGCGGAGAAGGCGTATGCCATCTTTATCTTCTTCTATAAACAAATTGTCAGACTTTGGTTTTGAATCTTCCAACAGAACAATCACGACGCGGTTATCCAATCCCTTCGCTTTGTGAATCGTCATCACTGAAATGGCATCCGCGCCGTGCGAAATATTGATATTCCATTCCGATTCATCTCCTTCTTCATCCGCGAAAATTAAAAAATCTTTGAGATTGTTCTGGCCTGCATCCTCGAAGTTCTTGATGATCTCCAATAATTTTGTCAGCGTGCCTTCCTCTTCCGGCGCCAATTCAAACAACCGGAATTGCTTGTAGATTTCCGAAACAAGATCGTACATCGGCAGGTAGCCAACAACTGTAAACAGCTCTTCATAATATTGTTTCCAGACATCTTTATATTGCGCACGAAATGATGTGTACAATGATGCTTTGTGGTTTTCTCTTCTGGTTTGCAGAATGAACAAATGAAGTTGTTCTTTTGTTATCGACAAACTTGCAGTGGAAATCAACCGATGAAATGTATCGCTTAGGAGAAATGTTGTAAATGCAAGATCGTCAATGGGTGAATCCAAAAACCGAAGCAGGGCAATAATGTCTCCCGTAATTTTCCGTCCACGGATATCTAAACTGCTGTGCGAAATGAATGGCACATGTTCGCTATTGAGCCATCCGCTAATCGCAACGACATGTTCGTTCTTTGGTGTTAGGATAGTGATCTCGCCGTACCTGTAACCTCGCTTTTTGCAATCAGCCACAATTTCTAAAATCTTTGTGCGCTCCGGTGCTTTTTCTATATCTTTCTCAAACGAAACAACCTCGACATATCCTTTCTTTTCGCTGCCTTCTTTGACCTGTTGTTTGAATGATGATAATCCGCTGGCGTGCGGTGCATCTCCGCCCATAGTTAAGGGCACAATGTCATGGAAAACTGATTTGTTGAAATCGAGTATCCGTTCGAAACTCCTGTAATTCGTTTCCAATTCTTGCACATGAGGCGGCGCAGACGGAAATACGATATTTTTCATCACGTTTTTCATAATGCGCCAATCGGCATGACGGAAAGCATAAATGGATTGCTTCGTATCGCCGACTACAAAAAGACTTCCATTTTTGGAAAGCGCTTCGCCAAATAGGGGCATCAGAGCTTCCCATTGTACCGGTGATGTATCTTGAAATTCGTCGATGAGATAATGAAAGATCGCGTCGCCAAGATAAAAATAAACCTGCGGCACAATTTCTTCCGAGATATATTTCAAGAGTGAGCGATTAACATCGGTGAGAGAGACTTGATTGTTGCGGCGCATGATCTGCTCTATGGTGCTGCCAAACAACCGGTGTGCCTCAACATACGGGCGGTAATAATTTCGCGCTTGCTGCACAACATACTCTGCAGCGAGACCCAGAATGTGTTCCTGCATCGGAGCAAAGCGAAAACTCCATTCTTCCGCTTTTACTTTCGTAATTCCTGATTTCTTCACTGGAATATTATAGAGACTCTTCCGATAGATCAATTCATCAACATCACCGGCCGCCGCAATTTCAATCACAGTCTCAAAGTTCTTTGTTATTTCCAATCCAGATTTTTTTACCAACATGTGAAGTTGATTGAAAGCACCGAGAATTTCTTGCCGCACTGCATTTACCTGCCGACCATCATCAGAAAACGGCAGCATTTCCTTCGTTTGTGCACTGAGTGTGTTGTACAGTTTTCGCACTTCATCCGAGAGTCTTTGAAATGGATTCCAGATATAACGTGCAGAAGTATTTTGGCTCTCAACGAGAATGTCTGTGAGTTGCTCAAGGAGGAGCTGCTTTGAAGGATCAGCGGAAAGCTCGCGTGCAAACTGCTCAAATGCCGCATCCAGCAATGGACGGTTATTCAATTTAATTTCGAGCGTCGGCGAAAATCCGAACTCTAACGCCGATGCCCGGAATACACGCGCCATAAAACTATCGATGGTCTGTACCTGAAATGCGGAGTAATCCTGCAAAATAGTATCGATTAATTCTCCGCATCTTGCCCGGAGCCGTTCTTCGCCCAATGAAACAAGCGCAAGCAAGTGTCTGAGAATATCGCGGTCGCCATGATATGCTTTCTTCAAGTATTCCAGAACACGCTGGCGCATTTCCGCTGCGGCATTTCTAGTAAATGTCATTGCCAGAACATTATTCAGCCGATTGTTTGGGATACGCTGAGAGAGCAGCAGTTGCAGCAGCTTCAGCGTGAGCGTATGCGTTTTCCCCGATCCTGCCGAAGCAGAAACGACTGTAAAATTGGGCAGATGAAGCTCGGCATCACTACGAAGAATAGGGATCACAATTTAGTCAGCTATCATATTTTTCATTAAAAATGTAGCCAATAAGTCGCTGGATTGCAACGGTGATGCAAGGGAAAAACGAGTTCTACTTGTTGTCTTCGGAAGGGAATTCACAACGACAGAAGTAACCAAGAAAAACATTCGGCTGTGCAGGTCTTTGTTGCCCACATAGTCACTTAAATTTCTTTCCAGAAATATTTTCTTTTGCTTAATGCTTTTCGCGCTTCTTTACGTCAACTGACTGCGGATCGAAGATCTCGCTGCCATACACCATCAGTCCGGCAACCATACCTCCTAAAAAAACCAAGAACCTAAATCAAAACAAACCTCCAGAATTCCCTAAACAACTTTTTCATTTTCTTTCTTCTTGAGTTGTCTTTGCAGTATAAACAACTACTCTGTGTCAATCTGCTGACCTAATATACGGGCTTTTCGGTTTTTTCCAATTCCTCAAAATATTTTCGTATCAATTCCTGATAATCTTTGGAATACCCTTGCTCCAGGGCTTTCAGCAGTTCTTCCCGTAATTGACTTTTTCCTTCCAGCGAATTCCAATCCAGATCTTTTGGACTGCGGCGCGTTATTTGTGTACCGGTTTCTGCTTTGCGTTTTTTTTCATAGTCACGTTCACGCGTAGATTTGGAAGCATCCAGAAGCCGGGAAAGAATGCGTTCCTGTTTCTTGATCGTTTCTGGATTCACATTATTCTGTTCGAGATTCCCGACAACTTCTTTCATCTCTTCGGCAATTTTTTGAAGATCACCCAGTAATTTTTTCTGGTCGCCGCTTTGCTGTGCTTCACGGTTCAGCTCCTCCAGTGATTTTTGGATTGCTCCCTGTTCTTTTGCTAATCGTGCCGCTTCCGCCGCTTGCTGCTGAGACATCCCGCCCATTTGTTGTGTCTGCATGTTGAGAGACATTTGCCGACCTGCCATCATTTGCAATTGCTGCATGAGGCTTCCTGCACTGCCTCCGCTCCCTCCTTTCATCATTGCTTGGAGCGCATTCTGCACCTGCATTGCTGCGCGATTAAGTGCCGCCATAGCTTGCTCCTGTTCCTGTGATGCCATTGCACCATTGCGTGTATCCAAAGCGCGCATGGCGTTATTCATTCGCGCCAATGCCTCACCAATTGCTTTGCCCATTTCCGGTGTTACAGCAAAGGATTTTTGCGATAACTCGCTTAACCCCTTGACAACATTGTTCAAGTCTTGAGCGGCACGCTGTTGATCCTGCGCATTTTGTCGAAGCTGTGGAGAATTCTGCGGTGCTTGTTGTGATTGCAGCTTCAGCGCTTCTTCATCTTTCGAAAGTTCCAAGATATTGTTGATCGCTTTGCGCATTTCGTTCACCACATATTGCGATTGCTGCTGAAGCATCTGCTGCTGCATTGCATCCATTTGCTGACTGAACTGCTGGAGTTGTTCTCCAATCTGCTCCTGAGTTTGCTGTGCAGACTGCATCTTTCCCATTTGCATTTGCTGCGACGCTTGCTGCATTTTTTGATCCAGTTGCTGCTGTTGCAATTGCTCCAGAGATTTCTGCATCTTATCTGCAGGCATTTCAGTAAAGAACTCTTCCATTCGGCGTTGAAGATCAGCGGCTTCGCGTTCCATGGCCTGTTCTTTCTTGGCAAGATCAGCTTGTTTTTTTGCCAGTTCTTGCTGTTTCTGAGAGTCGTTGGATGCCTTCGAATTTTCTTCCTGCAACTCTTTTTCTAACTTCTCCAATTCCTGAGCGCGTTTTTTCACTTCATCCATTTTCTGCTCGATCTGGAGGCGTTTGAGCAGGTTCATTGTTCGCTCTATGCTCTGACGAAAACGTTCTTCAGAAAAAGTCATGTTTTGCATTGCCTGCTGGAGCTCCTCTTTGCTCATGTTTGGCATCTGCTGCTGCAATTGCTTCAGTGTCTTCTGTAACTCCGTGGCATCAAGCTGCTGGAAGAGCTGCTGAAGCTCCATGTATTTCTCCATGGTTTCTTTCGAAAGCACATTTTGCTGCTGCATCTGTTGTGTCATTTGCTCTACACGGGATTGCGCGTTCTCCAGCTTCTTTTGTACTTCTTGGTACCGTTTTGCCATCTCTTCCATTTTTTTTTGTGTCTGCCAATCGGGATCCTTATTCTTCTTCAAGTCGCGGTTGATAGATTCAATATTCTCTTTCAATTTTTTTGTTTCATCAAGTGACTGCTTGAGGTCATCGATCGAATGTTCATGCTCTTTATCAACATCGGCAAATACTTCGTCTAATGAAGGAAGCCGGAGAAGATAGAGATTGCTGCGTCCGCTTTTCGGACCTTTGACTGCATCATTATCAAAAACTTCTGCAAAGTATTCAACGACATCTTCCGGTACAAGATTGAGACTAGTAAGATTCCAGATATAGGTCAACTCAACTTGTCCCTCAGTAGTGACAGAGAATGGAATCGGAACAAATGTATACTCGGATTGTGCCTGTTCGTAACGCGATTTCACCAACCTATAACCGAGACGCATACTAGAAAATCCGAAATCATCTTTTGCTTTCAGAAAGAGTGGAATCGATTGATCACCCGCAATATCAATATTACGGCCTGGATCGACGATCACAATAGTCGGATATTCGTCCATCACCGTTTTGAGTTGGTAATGTACTGGTTCGCTGTTTGACAATCCTTCTTCATCAAGAAGAGAGATAAAGTATGAGTTATCTGAAGAGAGAGGAAACGATGCAGAGAATTTTTCACCCCGCGTTGTGAGCGGTACCTTTGTATTGTTCCCAAATTGTACAACTGCTTCTTTTAATGATTTACTTGCCGCTCCTGATATGGTAACACGTGTGCCTGTCAACGCTGTAACATCACCGATAAATTCATCCATCATCTTCGGCGGGATCTTGGTATATGCTGGATAATTGAGCTGTACGTGAAATGACCGTATCAACGGACGATCTAGCACGGTGAGTGTGTAGCGCTCGCTTTCAGCATCGGCATATTGAGCAAAATATTTTGTCATTGTGTGAACTGCCTGGAATGTTGTGGTGAACACACCAATCGAATCCGGTTTCACTTTCAATTCGTCAAAATTCTCCTGTCCCTCTTGTTGCCGGACGATGGTGAGTTCCGTTGAACGTGGGGTGAATGCCGGAAGAAGCGAAGTTACCTTCACTCGCACATCAACATTCTCGCCTTTGACTATTTCTTTATTCCCTGGTGAAAGTTCAATTTGATATTTCGGTGGCGGTGTAAATTCCCGTGAAAAATGAATCAATCGATATGCCGCACCGGAGATCGATGCAGGAAATAAGAGAAATATCAATATCGTACTACCGAGACTCATCAACAGCCAGCGGCGATGTTTGGGAAGATGAGTCGTACTCACAGATTGCGTGAAATCGAGCGGTCGAATTTCTTTGGCAAAATCCTTGAATGTCTCATCAACTAATTCTGTTGAGTAAAGTTTTGAAACGGAATCGATCTCTTTCACAAGCTGAAGAGCATTCAACAACCTATCCTTGATAGAAGAAAAGAACGCACCAACGTGTCTTGCGATCTCATCCTCTGTGATGGATGACAGTACGCCGATCAATCGCAGGAAAGGACGAACGATCATCCAACTGCCGGCACACACAAGTGAGAGAGTAAAGAGAATAACAATTATCGTTCTCGCCATTTTGGAAAAATCGAACACTGTCTCTGCGAAAACAAGAACGGTCGTTAGAACGAGAACACCCGCACAAAAAACGAGAGTATTCGAAAAGAGATCCACGCGGTTCTGTCTGTTTCGAACTAGATGCAACCGATGCGACAACATTGTCAATATAGAAGAAGATTCTTGCATACTTTATTCATACAATTACAAAATTACTCAATCGCAAATCATGAATTCTTTATTCTTCAATCGCGTTTAATGTGTCAGCACCCAAACAACAATGTTGGTTCCGAATCGCAATGCTTCCTGCCGTACTGGTTCCGGATCGCCATGCACTTCCGTATCATCCTCCCAGCCATCGCTTGGATTCGATTCGTATGTATAATAGACGACCAAACGCCCCTTATGGAACAATCCAAACCCCTGTGGTGGTTTTCCATCGTGTTTATGCGTCTTTGGTACACCATTCGGAAAACTGAAATGGCAATGATAGAGACCATAACTAAATGGTAATTCTACCAATTCTTGATCGGGAAATACTTTTTTCATTTCTCGCCTGAATGCCTTATCCATCCCGTAATCGTCGTCTGCATACAGGAAGCCGCCTTGCTGAAGATAAGATCGAAGACGCTGCACTTCATAATCAGAGAAAGCAATATTACCATGACCCGTTATAAAAAGGAATGGATATGAAAAAAGCTTATCGCTGGAGAGATCTACAAATTCATACCTTGGATCGCAATCGATGTTCGTGTTCTGCTGAATAAACTTCAACAGATTCACTTCTTCTGAAGGGTCATTATACCAATCGCCTCCGCCGCTGTATTTCAGGCGTGCAATGCGGAATTGGGATTCTATGCGTGGTTGTGCATCTACGCTATGCAATCCGCACAAAACAACGAGCAACAAACAACTCATTATTCTCATTACTACACTGCCCGATCTCACAATTGTTCAATTCTCTATTATCACTACAATCAATGTAGAAAATGGTGATGCGAGAATCAAACGATGATAAACCCTGTATTGGTTACAAGGATTTTCAAGATTGTGAGGAATTTCTATTCAGGAAATGCACTTCAATAAAACGGCGAACTAAGCGGAGGAGGACACGGCTTCTGCCGAGCTTTATTTGACTCCAGAGTACACTGAGCGCAGCGTGAGGATTTTTCAACCAAAATTGTGCGAGCCGAAATTCAATCTTCCGAAATTCACGCCATCCAAATTGAGGTTGGATTAATATAGGAATCAAGGGATCATTTCCCAACGATTCAATGTTTTGATCGACGAAAGGAAGTGACCATGAAAAATCTTTCTTTAGAAAATCTTTCGATCGCGCAAATTGCTCTACCTCAGTGCCCGGATAAATTCGAACGCCAATACCTGTAGCCGCCACACTTATATACTGAGCATTCTTTTCCATGAATTCTACAGTCTTGCGTGCATCATCAAGTGTCTCATCAATATGTCCAAAAGTGAAAAAGACCTTTGTATAGATACCAAGGTCTTTCGTCCAGTGAAAGACGTTCTCGACATGTTCCAATGTGATGCCTTTGTGCATCGATTTCAATACAGAGGGGCTGGCGGATTCAACGCCAAAATCTACATAGTAACAACCGGCTTCTTTCATAGTGCGTAACAAATTATGTGACATTCCATTGACACGAATTTCGCATTCCCATGGAAATTTGAGCTTGCGCCTATGAATCTCGGCACACAGTGCCTCCACATGGCTTCGATGAAGTGTCAGGGTGCTATCGAAGAACTTGACACCTTGATAGTTATTTTCCTTCAGTAAAATTTCTATTTCATCGACTATATGTTGAGCAGAACGAAATGTCAGTTGAGTGCCAAACATTGCACTTGCAGAACAGAAGGAACAATTTACCGGACAACCTCGCGAGCTGATCACCGAAACCGCAGGCACATTAAGAAAATCGAGAAGGAGATTGTATTTTTTCATCGCTTGCGGATCGCGGTATGGAAACGGCAGGATATCAAGATCTCTGATACGCTCTACATCTGGATTATGAACAATTTCGCCATTTTGTCTATAGCTGATTCCGAGAATATCAGTAAGGTCTAAACTTCTCTTCAATACTCGAGAAACAATTCGATGCGTGGTTAATTCCCCTTCCCCTCGAACAACGATATCGATATCTGAAATGTGCCTAAGTGTATCATCTGCGGTAAAGGAAGCATGCGAGCCTCCATAGATGACACTTATCGCTGGATCATATAATTTAACACGATGAGCAAGTTTAAAACTCTCAAACCGTGTATGAGGAGTTCCACCAATACCAACGATTTTAGGTTTGTGTATTTGCAGAAGCGTTTCAACACCGATATCGTTTACCTGCAAATCAACCAAGGTTGTAGGCACTCCTTTTGATTGGAGGAAGGAAGTAATCCATGCCATCCCAAGCGGTGGCATGCCGCCGAATGTTTTTTCTTGTTCAGAAGGATGAAGAAGAAGAACGTCTGACACTCTAATTCTTTCGTAATAAGTAGCTTTTATAGTATTGTAGGAAGAATCCTCTCCATTGGCAAGGGATGGAGCTAACAATGATATCTTGCAACTCTGAGTTCTTCTCTCTAAGTTACTAACAATAAAACAACTATTGGTGCATCCATGAACACCGCAAAAATCTTCTTTCCTTTCGTCTTTTGTATTCTTTTTTTCTTCACTGACTGTAAATCACAAAATGAGCGCATCGACCGACAGCCTGCCGTTGCAGGATCATTCTACCCTGCTCAGCAAGAGGAACTCAATGCAGCGTTGAAGAAACTCTTTACCAAGGCAGTACCGTCTCAAGAAATTAAAGACGTCATCGCAATTATTTCTCCCCATGCAGGGTATGTGTTCTCGGGAGAAGTGGCGGCATCCAGCTTCAATCAGATTGACCCGGAAAAAGAGTATGAGAATATCTTCGTCATCGGTTCGAGCCATCATATCGCTTTTGAAGGTGCGTCGATCTACTCTCACGGCAACTTCATCACCCCGATAGGAACTGTAAAAGTAAATACAGAACTTGCCGATCAGCTTATAAAAAAATACAGCTTTTTTTCTGATCGAACGGATGCACATGAGAGCGAACATAGTCTGGAAGTGCAGCTGCCATTTCTGCAATACCGGATGAAGAAAAACTTTAAAATTGTTCCTATTATTCTTGGCACTCAATCAACATCCATCTGCCAGCGTATTGCCGAAGCGTTGCGGCCATATCTGAATACAAAGAATCTCTTCATTATCAGCACCGACTTTTCCCACTATCCGGCGTACAAAGATGCAAAGGATATCGACAAAGCGACCGCGGATGCAATTCTAACAAATGTGCCGAATAATTTGATTCAGTCAATGGAAACATGCGAAGCGAAAGGTTTTTCCAATCTTGCCACGTGCCTCTGCGGCTGGACGAGTGTGCTGACGCTGATGTATATGACGGAGAATAATCCGGACATCACCTTCACGCATATTCAATACAAAAATTCCGGCGACACAGAGTACGGCGAAAAAAATCGTGTTGTCGGTTACAACGCGATTGTTATTGCATTGAAGGAAAAAAAGGCGCGCACAGAATTCAAGCTCAACGAAAAAGATAAGAAGGAGCTGCTGCTGATTGCACGTAATACAATCATTGAATATGTGAAGAATCGCAAGACGCGAGAGATAGACGAGAAGGATCTATCACCGACAATGAAAACAAATTGCGGCGCTTTTGTCACGCTGAAGAAGCATAGCGATTTACGCGGTTGCATCGGACGTTTCGATGCAAGCGAGCCGCTGTACAAAGTAGTGCAGGACATGGCAATCGCGTCGTCAACACAGGATTATCGATTCCCACCAGTTGTGACCGATGAAATTCCGGAATTGGAAATCGAGATCTCCGTGCTTACACCAATGCGGCGCATTCAATCCGTAGATGAAATCGAATTAGGGAAGCATGGCATTTACATCAGAAAAGGGCAGAACTCCGGAACATTTCTGCCGCAAGTCGCTACCGAAACCGGATGGACAAAGGAAGAATTCCTCGGCCACTGCGCACAGGATAAAGCTGGCATAGGCTGGAACGGCTGGAAAGATGCCGAGTTGTATGTCTACGAGGCGCTCGTGTTTGGGGAAAAGGAATTGAAAGGCAAGTGACTCTATAATGCTAAAGAAAGAATCCCAAAGAATCTCCAAGCGCGAGTTTCTTCGTCAATGCACTCTGTGTGCCGGAGGACTTGCGCTTGGCGCGTACAGATCAAATATATTTTCTAGTTCATCGGACACTGATTTAGGAAAATTTAGCAGGGAAGCACTCTTCTACACAAAAACCTCCGATGGATTACAATGCGAAAAATGTCCGCAGGGATGTTTGCTGAATGACGGCGATACCGGATTCTGCCGCAGCCGAGTTGCAAACGATGGAAAAATATATTCCATTGCATACGGCAATCCGTGCGCAGTGCATATCGATCCGATCGAAAAGAAGCCATTCTTCCATTTTCTTCCGACAACACACGCTTTCTCTATTGCTGTTGCGGGATGCAACTTCCGCTGTCTCAATTGTCAGAATTGGCAGATCTCGCAGATCAGTCCAAAGGACTCCGACAACGTCGACTTAATGCCTGAAGAGGTTGTCAAAGCTTGCATAGCAGCCAAATGTGAATCAATTGCTTATACGTATTCCGAGCCGACAACTTTTTATGAGTACGCATATGATACAGCGAAGCTTGCAAGAGAGCGGAAAATTCATAACCTGTGGAAGTCTAACGGTTACATCAACGAAAAGCCGCTTCGACAATTGTGCAAAGTACTTGATGCAGCAAACATCGACCTGAAAATTTACGATGACGAAGTTTATAAAAAAATCAGTTCTGGAAAACTTGCGCCCGTGCTGAGAGCGCTTAAAGTATTCCGGGAGGAAGGAGTCTGGTTAGAAATTACCAATCTTGTTATTCCGACATGGACAGATAATTTCGATACGATCAAACAAATGTGCGAATGGTTATGTTCCAACAATCTATCGGATGCGCCGCTGCACTTCAGCAGGTTCACGCCGCTTTATAAACTCAGCCAGCTTCCTTCAACTCCGACTGAAACGCTGGAAAAGGCGCACACAATCGCAAAAGAATCAGGAATCAAGTTTGTCTATCTTGGCAACGCAGCCGGACACTGGGCAGAAAACACATACTGCCCAAAGTGCAAGAAAATCATCGTTGAACGGCGCGTGTTCACAATCCTAAGCAATCACATCGTGAAGGGGAAGTGCAAATTCTGCGGAGAAAAAATCTCCGGTGTGTGGTAATACCTCATGAATCGACCACATACACTCAAACTGCACGTATCTCTCTTTTATATCGGTTTCGGTTCCATCCTCTCACAAATTCTTCTTGTTCGTGAATTCCTCGTCAGTTTCTACGGCAACGAACTAAGCATCGGTATAATCTTTGCCTGCTGGTTGGTTTGGATCGGCATCGGGAGTGCGGTTGGAAACAAGGTGATCAAGAGATTACAAAGCATTTTAAGTCTCTTCATTGTTCTCATTGCCCTAACACCACTCGTAACGTTCATGCAAATTCTTGCTGTGAAATTTGTCCGCGGTTTTATACACACTCCAACCGGTGAATTTCTCTCCATGATGGAACTCCTTGGATTTTCATTTTCGGTTCTTAGTGTTGGATGCCTTTTGTGGGGGATGCTGTTTACGCTTGGTGCAAAGATGCTCTCATCAGAAAGAGAAGAACTCTGGCGAGGTGTGAACAAGGCGTATGTACTGGAATCTGTCGGAAGTGTCGCAGGTGGATTGCTTTTTTCATGTGTACTTGCATCATTACTCTCAACTCTGCAAACTGTGTGTTTTTTACTCTTCATTACTTGGAGTATGGCGCTTTGGCATGGTTTGAAGAGCAAGAAACAGTTCAAGACAGTCGCTTTTCTTTGCATCATCGTCGTGTATTATATTCTTCTCCAGCCAATCCGTACGCTTGAACACCAGATGGATGCATACCAGTGGTCACTCATCAATGATAAACTCACATTCGTACGATCGATTGATTCAAAATACCAGAATCTCTCGCTTCTCCGTCTGGAAAATCAACATACGATTTACACAGACGGGCGTCCGGCGTACAACATCCCCAACACCTACGAAGCCGAAGTCTTCATACATTCCATTCTGGTTCACCGTTTTGATGCAAAGCGTGTTCTTATTCTCGGCGGCGGATTCAACGGCATACTCAAAGAAATCTTGAAATATCCTGTTCAAGAGATAGAATATGTAGAGATCGATCCCGCACTTCTTCCCTTTGTCGAACCGGTATTGGATAAGCAAAATCAGCAAGCGCTTCGAGATCCTCGAGTTAAGATTATGTCTGGAGATGGGCGTGAATTTTTATCTCGAAAGCAGCGTTCCTTCGACGTTATCATCCTGAACATTGGAGAACCGTCGACGGCAAGCTTGAATCGCTTCTTTACCTTGGAATTTTATCAGCAATGTTCAACCCGATTGACATCAGATGGTATTCTTGCATTTTCTGTCCCTTCCTCCGCCGAATATATTACCGATGAGATGAAAAACCTGAATGCTTCCATCTATTATACATTCAAACAGGTATTCAAGAATGTACTAGTCATTCCCGGTGATCACGCCATTTTGATAGGGTCGCGGAGTAAAAGACCGTTCATACAAGATCCTGATTCGCTTGCACATCTCTATGCGATGACCAAAATTTCAACAGAGTACTTTTCCAAATACATGTTTGAAGAAAAGATGCCACCTGATAGAATCAGGTATATCACAAACATGCTGGAATCTGTACAAAATTATCGAATCAATACCGATACAGATCCTGTAACATACTATTTCGACTTATTGCTCTGGAATCGATTTCTGCACGGAGACAACAGTTTATTTTCTTCCATTACTCGTACGGGGATATTTGCTGTTGGCGCTCTTGCTGTGGGAATTCTGTTCATCATCATCCTTGTACGTCGCAGGCAAATAGAAAAACGGGAGCGGAACGCACTCGCTATCATTATCGCCTGTGGTGGAATGATCGGCATGGCGCTCAATCTTCTCCTCTTATTGAATTTCCAGGAAACGTTCGGATCTATTTATGAAATGCTCGGTGCGATGACGGCTGTGTCCATGCTTGGGTTGGCATTGGGGGCGATGGTTATTGTACGAATCACTCAGAAGCACAAGATGAAGTTCCTCTTGCTTGTTGTTCTCAGTGCGCTTGTAAGTGTTGTGCTTTTATTGCCGCAGTTGTTACATCTCTTGTTGCGCGTGCATTCCATGCCATTCACACTTATCATCACTATGTTCTGCGGCGGACTCATCGGAATGTTGTTTGGGATTGTCAATCGGCTTTATTCTTATCACACAAAAGATCTTGGTAGTATCTATGCTTATGATGTGCTCGGCTCTTCTGTCGGTGCGTTGATAGCGTGTTCTGTGCTCCTGCCGGTACTGGGAATTCAAGAAATGACCATGTTCCTATCGCTCGTCCTCGTACCAGCAATTATTGCAGCAATATTTACTCAGAGAAGTTTCTAACTTTTTTCTCGATTTCTATCGACTACTTTGTCCTACGAATTGCAGAACCCGTTTATCGAGTTGGGGCAGACTACCATCCCGCAAACATGCTTGCTGGTATGTCAAAACAAAAGAGCGGCCTCCGTTCATTAATGTTGCCGTAAGCGCCGGCCTGCCAAGGTGCGCGTCAATTTCGTATGCCATCCGAAGACCGGAAGTAGCTCCGTAATTGCCTTCGAACGAACCAGAAAGATTTGCATCCATGATAAGTTCCTGTGCGCGTGCATGTGTTAGATTCGGCGACAGCATTTCCCCAAGGACACGGTTGAGTATGTCCACTGCTTTTGATGTTTCGTCAAACCACTTTCGGGAAGGCGTCTCTCCTCCAAGATGCGTTTGCAGAGAAAGGTAGTACGCAATACCCTCATTCTGTACGATGTCAAGAAGTTGATCGGCAATGTTTCTCGGTCTTAATGAATCAGGGAGGGATTTCTGCAGCACGGAAAATGCGGCATGAAAACATTCATGTGCTGTGGTGCTCAGCACTTCAATGAACTGAGCTTGTTCATTTGGCGGCCCTTCAACCATGCGAGCAAGATTGACAACAATAACAGGCTCCCCTTCCTCATCATTGACAAAGGTGGGAGTGTCAAAATTCCATACAACACGGCGCACGAACGCTGAGGCTCGTTCGTTTCCAATCACAACAAGATACACCGAAAATCGAGTAGAAATTTTTGCTTGTTCCGGAAAAAATGAGGCGATCGTTGCTACAATACGACGATCAAGCTGTCGTTGTTTAATATTGTTGAGAAGTTTTCGAAGCTCAGGTATGTGATTTTTTGCAGGGAAAAAGCCATACACATCACTTTCGAATCTCGTAATATTCCGCGCTAGCTCAAGCTGGTCACGAAAGTCATCGCGGGATTTTTCTGTACGTGCCAGCATCACGCTTGTTGCTGCTGCAAGTTGATTACCGCGAAGTTTCGCAACACGATCTGCATCGCCGATACGGTGATCAAAAAAATCAAGTGTCTGCTCGGCGGCACTGTAGTCGACTCCTAACGAGAACTCGAAGTTCGGATGTGTTTGTGCACGCAAAACTTCAGTCGTCAGACTAAGGAACAGCAGTATTGCTGCAATTGTGGTTACGATAGTATATGATGCAAAGTTCATACTATTTCTCTACGCTTATAGAAAAGGTAAGAGGAAAGGAGAAGGATGTCAAACCGCAGTGTTTCTTTTTCTTGCTCCAATATAATTTTTCTTTCTTACAACATTTCCATACATTTCATGCAATGAGATAACGTTGATTTCTTGAATTAAATTCTTAAAAAATTTATGTCTTATGCCGGCGAGCTGAGCGCTCTTATTACCGCAATCATGTGGACGGGAAGCGCGCTTGCATTCGCTGCTGCAACTACTCGTGTTGGATCAGTCTATGTGAATGTTGTGCGGCTTCTTGCTGCTGTTATACTCCTCTTTGTTACAATTGTTGTTGGGAACATCCGTGATGACATTTCAATTATGCAGACCGGATATTTAGTCGTGAGCGGTTTGGTCGGGTTTGTTTTCGGCGATACTTTCCTTTTCAAATCATTTGAATATAACAGCGCACGGATCGGCATGCTTATTATGTCGGTTGCACCGGCAGTGGCTGCGCTGCTCGCATTTCTCTTTCTCGGCGAGACACTCACGTCCATGGGCATTATTGGCATGGCCGTCACACTTACAGGTATTATGTTAGTTATACTTGAACGTAAGGAATCGTCGACGCATCATTTACCTGTATCAATGGCGGGAGTATTCTACGCTTTTCTCGGTGCGTTGGGTCAAGCGGGCGGGTTGGTACTGGCAAAGCTCGCATTCGTCATAGGGCCAATGAATGGATTTATCGCTACGTTCATCAGAGCATTTGCCGCCACCTTGGTGCTCATACCACTGAATTACTTTACAAGACGATTGAGACGGCCGGCAGCCGTATTTTCGAATAATCCGAAAGCATTGGCTTTTACGTTGCTTGGTGCTTTTCTTGGTCCCTACCTTGGCGTGACGTTCAGTCTTATTGCAATCTCGATGACCAATGTTGCAATCGCCGCAACAATTATGTCGATTGTTCCTATCCTCATGCTGCCAACCGTGTGGATTCTCTTTCGTGAACGGCTATCGTGGCAGGCTGTCGTTGGAGCATGTGTGGCGGTGGCAGGAGTTGGAATCTTATTCCTTCGGTGAATCTGTCGGAAGAGATTAAGATGCAGTACCTTCCTGTTGTTTTTTCATTTTTGCAAGATACCCGCCATAGAGTTTTTCTGCACACTCCGGACACACACCATGACTGAAGGTCGCTTCTGAGTGTTCATTGATGTACTCTTCCAATTGACTCCAATATCCTTTATCGTTTCGTATTTTCTTGCAACTTGCACAAATTGGAATAAGACCATCGAGTATTTTGATTTTGGCTAATGACTCATCGACACGCTTTTTGAGTTCTTTTTCATTTTCTAAAAGCTGCCACACACGCAATCGATATGCACCAAAGCCGATCAGAATTACCAAAAGAATCATAAGACCGCGAAACCAATTCGTTTGATAGAAATACGCAGCAAGGTTCAATCTCAATGTTGCACCTTTCATATTCCAAACACCATCGTTATTGCAAGCAATGACTTTGAATGTGTAGTTACCAGGTGGGATTTTGGTATAGTAAGCAACCCGTCGTGTACCGGCATCGATCCAGTCTTTGTCGAACCCGGTGAGCATATATTTAAAATTCACACGCTGCGGAGCTGCATAGCTTAGTGCTGTATAATGAACCTCAAGATCTCCATTTCCTGGTCCTATTTGTATCAGACTATCGATCTGTACTTTCTGTTTTTCGAATATCGCTTGCTCGATAAACACCGGTGGAGAAAGCTTGCTTTGTACAAGTTTTGTCGGGTCTATGATTGCCACACCTTTCATTGTTGGAAACCATAGTTTTCCATCCTTTGTACGCGCTCCCGCTGGTTGTCCACTTCCGTTGCACTTAGCACTTCTCAGTCCGTCTGCTGTTCCAAATACCGTGCAGTGAACTGTTTTGATTTTTCCGTCGGCACAGTCGTTCAACTCCTTCTCGCTCACACGGTAGATCCCCCGATTGCAAGTTAACCATAAATCTTTTTGCTTGTCTTCAAGAATCCCAAACACAGCATTGTCATACATACCTTCTTTCGTTGTGAGAGCCGTAAATCGATCATCTTTGTATCTGTTCAGGCCGCCGCCATAGGTCCCAATCCAAAGAGTTTTGTCTTCATCTTCAAAGAGAGAGTAGATGATGTTGTATGAAAGCCCATCTTTAGTGGTGTAGTTCGTCAGTTTTCCATCTCTGAATCTGTTCAATCCATTATCAGTACCCATCCAAACACTTCCGTCGTTTGTCTGTAGAATCATTCGAACGATATCGTTTGCTAAGCCATCGTTCGCTGTCGTATTCTTGAATTTTCCATTCTTCAATGCAGAGACACCGCCACCACGTGTCCCGATCCAAAGGGTGGTGTCCTTTGCCATGAAAACGCAGAGTATTTTATCATGTGCCAAACCGTCTTTCGTAGTCAAGGTACTCCATGTTCCATCCTTGAATCTACAAAGGCCGCCGCCGTACGTTCCAGTCCAAAACGAACCATCCGGACCTTCGCAGAAAGTACGAGATCCAAAGTTAGCAATGGCTTGTGTTGGCACGTATACTGTTAATGAACCATTTTTAAAACGCGTAAACCCATGACTATCAGACCCGACCCATACCGAACCGTCGCGCGCCTCATACACACCACGGGTATTATCTTGTACCAGTCCCTCTTTCTCACCAAACACAGTGAACTTCCCATCGCTGAAACAATTTACTCCGCCGCCCGATGTTCCCACCCAAAGATTCCCTTCGATATCTTCACATAATGACGAAACGAAAGCATCGATCAATCTATCATAGGCGGTCGTGGAAGAGAACGTAGTGCCCCACATCCGGCTAAGGCCTCCTCCGTACGTTCCAATCCATAAATTTCCATCCCGATCCGTACAAATACTTCTTACTCGATTATTCACTAACCCATCTTTTGTTGTAAAGATAGTCCATTTCCCGTTCTTCAATTGGCAAAGTCCGGAATTTGTTCCAGCCCACAGAATATTGTTGGGATCAACATACACCGATCTGACATCATTGTCGGCAAGACCATTGGCAGTGGAGTACGTGGTAAAGGATCCATGGGCATACTTCACCAAACCCGCATTTGTACCGAAGTAAATGGTTCCATCCTTTCCGCCAGTCACGCTTGTCACATAGTTGTTGACGAGTCCGTCTTTTGTTGTGAATGCTTTAAACTTACCATCCTTCAATATATTCAAACCACCACCATTTGTAGCAATCCAAAGATTTTGTTGGGCATCTTCGTAGAGACCAAATACATTGTTACTCAAGAGACCGTCTGCCTTTGTAAAGGTGACAAATCTACCGCCAACTATTCGTGTGAGACCATCTTCGGTTCCTGCCCATAAGCTTCCATCAGCAGTCTGCAGGAGAGATTGAATGCTATTGTGATTGATTCCTTGTGTATTGCTTCTGTCAAAGACAGTAAACTTCACACCATCAAACCGGACAATACCTTCTCGGGTGCCGAGCCAGATATATCCATCCCGTGTTTGAGTAATACATTGCACTGCGATTTGTGGTAATCCTTCATCGGTACCCCAGTTGGTACGACTATATTGCGAGATAGCTTTGTGCGGGTCAAGTGCAAAGGAAGAGGGGAACATACACACTTGTATGAGGAAGAACCCAACAAGAACGTTCGATGGGATCCTCTTTATCCATCGCATACAATAACTCCGAGACTCTATTATTCGAATATCAGCCTCCATATTTATATGATAAATATAACATAAAAAATGCAAAAGGTTTTGCTTATGAATCAAACCACATGTAAACGAACAATGATTGTGAGAATGTCATTCAATATAGATTTATTTTTAGTCCTTTGGTAAGTCTGTAGGAAGAAATTGAGATAAAATACCCCCTAACTTTTCATTGTTTTTTGAAAGAAATTCTTCGCGTAATTTTTCTGCACATTCTGGACAAAGACCATGGCTAAATGTTGCTTCGGAATTTTCTTTAATGTAACGTTCCAACCCTTTCCAATAGCCTTGATCATCCCGCACTTTTTTACACTTGAAACAAATCGGAATAAGTCCGTTGAGTACTTTTATTTTCGTTATAGCTTCCGCAACATATACTTTAAGCGTTTTTTCTTTTGCTACCAGTCGCCACACACGAAGATGATGCAAGCCAATGCCGGCTCCACACATAAGAATGACCGCAATACCATAGAACCAAGAAGTTTGATAGAAATGCGGTTCCAGCTCGAACGCAAAACTAGCTCCAGTCTCATTCCAAACTCCATCGCTATTGCAAGCGGTAACGCGGAAAGTGTATTTTCCTGGAGATAAATTTGTATAAAAAGCGCTGCGTCTTGTTCCCGCACTTCTCCATTCTTTTTCAAATCCTTCTAATATATAACGGAAATTTACTTTATGCGGTGCTATGAAACTCATTCCTCCATAATGGAATTCTGCTTGTCCATTGCCAGGGGAAAAATGTCCGTAATTGTAAGGCGAATAATCTACTCTATCAACGACAACTCTTTCAATAACAACCGGTGGCGGGAGATTATTTTTCTGTAATTTTTTTGGATCGACAACAACGATACCCCTTGGAGTCGGAAACCAAAGACGTCCGTCAGAAGTTTTGCATCCGGATGGACCAGTACACTCGCTCACAATCATACCATCAGAAGAACTATAGGAAGTGCACTGAACGCTGTGAATCCTTCCGCTTGCGAAATCGTCAAGCATCTGTTTACTGACACAACTTATCCCTTTCATGCTCCCCAGCCATAAATTGCCATAGTTGTCTTCAAGAATTTTCAGTACCACATCGTTGAACAAGCCCTGTGCCATTGTATAACAAGTAAATTTCCCATTTTTCAGCCGTACAAGTCCGCCGCCATAACTCCCCATCCAAATTGTGTGTTCGCTGTCTTCAATCATATCGAAGATAGGATCAGAAGGCAGTCCATCTTTGTTTGTGTACGTTGTTACTGAGCCGTTTTGCCACCGCAGAAGCCCTTCGTTACTTCCAATCCAGACGACACCTGTATGATCGACAAGGATGGAACGAATTAAATTGACCGGCATTCCTTTCTTTTGGTAATTAACAAAATGTCCATTTTCAAATCGATTCATACCGTTATTATAAGTTCCCGCCCAGATATATCCTTCATGGTCTTCTTCCATCACACGGATAAAATTTTGCGACAACCCATCTTTTGTTGTATAGGTACGAAATTTACCATTACGGTACTGCGCAAGTCCTTCGCGCAAGCCAATCCAAAAGTTGCCATGTGAATCTTCAAAGAGAGAGCGGATATAATCGCTGGGAAGTTTATTCTTTTTAAATGTCACAAATTTTTTCCCGTCAAAATGCAACACGCCGCCGCCCTCCGTTCCAACCCAAACGGTACCATCATGGGCTGTCAGCATTGCGCGAATCGTGCGGATAGGCACCCCATCACGAATTGTATAGTTTAGAAATTTACCTTTCCAAAATTGATTTAATCCTGCATTATACGTACCGACCCATAGACTTCCTTCACGGTCTTCCAATATAGTTGTGACGTAGTCACCTGAAAGGCCATCCATGGTACGATAGGAGGTGAATATATTATTCTTCAATCGACATATTCCACCGCGCTCGGTTCCTATCCATAATGCACCCGATCTATCTTCACAGAGAGAAGCAATAATATTATCGGAAAGACCATTTGTAGTTGTATATGTACGAAATGAACCACTCTTCCATCTAACAAGTCCGTTCTCTGTACCTATCCATACAGTGTTATCAGATGCAACACAAAAACTCCGAACTGAATTACTTGGGAAACCATTTCTCGTATTATAAAACGACCATGTGCCATGCCGATAAACGTTGAGACCCTTCCCGCTAATTGCTATCCAAAGATTTCCTTGATTATCGACTGTAAGAATATTCAATGAGTTGTTGCTCAGGCCTTGCGCTGTTGTAATGGAATCAAATTTTCCATCCTTATACTTATAGATTCCATTATTCATCGTGCCTATCCAAAGGTTTCCTGCACGATCAGCGGTTAATCCTCGGACAGGGCCTGTATGTATTGGGTGATAAGTAAAAACGCCGTTCTTTAATTGTGTCAGTCCATTGAATGTTCCAATCCATAAACTGCTATCTTCAGTCTCAAAGAGTGATGTGATATCGTTGTGTTTTAATGCTGGTGTGTTCTCTTTATCGTACACTTGGAAAGCCGTGCCATTAAATCTGGCAAGGCCATCTTGTGTGCCAATCCAGAGAAATCCATCGCGTGTTTGAACAAGTACCCTGCTTCTATTTTGCGGTAACCCGTCGTCGCTTGTGTATATTTTGTGGATGTACTGTAGAAGCGGACTTGTATGGGGTTCTTGTGCGTGAATTCTGGAAAATACAAACAAACCGGTGAAGATAAACAACATCAACCGACGCAATATTATACTCTTTGCATGCATCAGAATAATCCTATTGCTTGTCATTATATTGAAACATAATGCTATTTGAATTAAAATGTCAAAGATATTTTTCGCAAAACATATCCTTGGGCCAAAAGTTCATTCAGCTCGTCATCTTTTTATTCTCTACAAAAAAACATCGATACTTACTCTATCACATCAAGAATAGAAGAACTTGCCGTCATAAGTCTTTTATATACATATATTTGGCAATAGAATATGGTACATGGACATCAATCAATAATATAGAATGCAAACGGGATGCCAAACACTATCAAAGCAAAATTGATTATTGTTAGGAGTGTATAGTTGTGCCCGAGGATAGCGATATAATCAGCGATAACGACAAACAAATGCAAACATCGTTTATATTGTACTATTCAGGCAATAATTTTTCGATATGAATTCCGAATGTGACAGTACGATGCTAATGTAGGAAAGCGAATAGTTTTTTCTTCTCCGTTTTTATTCTGCTTTAGTCTGTCATCTGAAATTCTTTATCCGGCGGGCGGATATCGTCATGCATGCTGCGAAGAGCGCGGTATGCGGTCTCGCTTCCCCGTTCCATGCACTTGTGAAACTCGCGGTAGGCCTCTCCTATGTTGAGCGGCACACATATTCCATGCTCAGCACAATAGGCAAGCGTCAAGCCTGAAAGCAACGATCCCTGTTTTGCCATGGTGTGAAGGAATGCCAGCGCCGTATCGGCATCCTGTGTGCGTAACTGACCTATCACATTCGCAGTCGCAAGACGGACCTGCGCTTCCCGGCTTCCTAAAGCCGCGGCCCGTGTCCATAGTTCTGCAGCTTTCGTGCGATCCTGCTTCGTCCATCGTCCGACGAAATAGCATGAACCCAATTCCACCATCGATGGAACGTGTTCCATCACAGCGGCACTCAAAAGCAATTCAAACGCTTGTTTCTCATTCAACATTTTGCTGAAACCCAACGATGTTAATCCCGACCACACATACAGCGCGTCCGGATTTCTTTTCGATGACTGCAATTCAAGCTCCCGCCCGAACTCTTCCGAATTCGTCAGCTTCCAGAGCAATGCCGGCGCACGAAAGGAATCCAGATGAAGTGCGCGAAGGTAATACACCGCGGCAAGGAGAGGGTCTTTCCGGACATTCAATCCATGTTCATAGCATCGACCGAGCAAGCACAGGGCTTCAGGATTACCTGCTTCCGCCGACGCAAGGAAGAATGAGTGTGCACTCGAATCTATTGCCGGTGCTTCTTCGCCTGCAACCGGTTGTTTCACCGCCGGTACACCGCCGGCTTTGTACGCCTCGCGAATCAATGTTGTGTCCGCAACACTGGTTGCCGTGTCCGTGTGAAAATCGATGAACAGAAGCGCGACACCCGTATCTGCTGCCGTGCGGTGTGTGGTAGTGCTTTTTTCATCAGGCGCAGTGGTTGTTTCTACTGTATCGAATCCACGGCGCTGCATTTCTTTCATCGTTTGTCTTGCATCTTCAAATCCGAGTTCCGCCGCCTTCTTGAAATAGCGATAGGCTCTTGACCAATTGCGCGGAACGACAAAATCCTCCGTGTATTGCAAACCGAGGACGTACACTGCCTGCGGAACTTCCTGTGTTGCAGCTGCGCGAAAATACTTGAACGCCTTGAATGGATTCCAATCAACGCCGTCGCCGTTGATTGACAGCAGTCCGAGATTGAATTCTGCCAGCGGAAGCTGTTGATCGGCTGCCCGCTGAATCCAGTACACAGCCTTCGGGGTATCGACAGGAAATCCTCTCCCCAGCAAATAGCGCAATCCTAGCTCATGCTGTGCAGGAGCCTCTCCAGCGTTCGCTTTTTGCATAAGGACGAATTCCTCGAGAAGCTGATACTCCAGCGTTGAGGGAAGAACGAATGGAAGAGCAAACCCCGTCTCTGCACTTTTGAACGCCTGTGGTTTTTTCTGTTGCTGGCACAGCAGCAGGCTGGGCGCAAGCAGTAGGAATGTGCATGCGGCGCACGCAATGGTATGGATTCGTCTTTGAATTTCCAATCTCATTTTAGTAACCGTGTGTACAATTTCGTATATTATCAACGCAATTGCCATATCCGACTGTTCTCAATGGACGAATGGTCATAATTAGACGGGCAGAGGAATACTTCGTTCCTCTCGTCTCGTGAGTGGAGGAGATTTATTGACTCCCTCTTGAAAAAAACCTATGAGTGATAATAAAATTATCTTTTCCATGATCGGTGTTGGAAAGGTTGTGAAACCAAACCGTCAAATTCTGAAGGATATTTATCTTTCTTTTTTCTACGGTGCAAAGATTGGCGTTCTCGGATTGAACGGCGCAGGCAAGAGCACACTCTTGCGTATCATCGCCGGTATCGACAAAGACTATCTCGGCCAAATCACGGCGCAAAAAGGAATTACCTTTGGGTTTCTTTCACAAGAACCGGAACTTGATCCAACAAAAACCGTCAAGGACATTGTTGAAGAAGGCGTGCAGGAAATTGTAAATTTGGTGAAGGAATACGAAGCCGTGAATCTTCAGCTTGCCGAACCGGATGCTGACTATGATACATTACTGGAAAAACAAAGTAAACTCCAGGAAAAAATCGATCACCTGAATGCATGGGATCTCGACAGTAAACTTGAGCAGGCGATGGATGCGCTGCGTTGTCCGCCGCCAGAAACATTCATCAATGTACTCTCCGGCGGTGAGCGCCGTCGTGTCGCACTCTGCCGTCTCTTGTTACAAGAACCCGATGTGTTGCTGCTTGACGAGCCGACGAATCATCTTGATGCTGAATCAGTTGCCTGGCTGGAACATCATTTAGGTCTCTACCAAGGTACTGTCATCGCGGTCACCCACGATAGATATTTTCTCGACAATGTTGCCGGGTGGATTCTTGAACTTGACCGCGGCGAAGGAATTCCTTTTGAAGGCAATTACTCCTCATGGCTCGATCAAAAGATACGTCGATTGGAAGTGGAAGAGAAACGGGAATCAAAACGTCAGCGTGTGCTGCAACAAGAACTTGAGTGGGTGCGTTTAAATCCAAAGGGACGTCACGCCAAAAGTAAAGCGCGTATTGCTGCGTATGAAAAGATGCTTACCGAACAATCCGATAAACGCGACGAAGAGATGGAAATCTATATTCCACCCGGTCCACGGTTGGGGGATGTTGTCATCGAAGCAGTTGGAATATCAAAAGCGTATGGCGACAGGATTCTTTTCGAGAATATGAACTTCTCACTCCCTCCCGGCGGTATTATTGGTGTCATCGGTCCCAACGGCGCCGGTAAAACCACTCTCTTCAAACTCATTATCGAACAGGAGCAACCGGATGAGGGAACAATCAAGATTGGCGATACAGTGAAACTTGCCTACGTCGATCAAATGCGGCCTCTTGATCCGGACAAAACAATCTGGCAGGAAATCTCCGGTGGAGAAGATCTTATTATGCTTGGCAACCGCGAAGTAAACTCGCGCGGGTATGTATCACGATTCAATTTCAGCGGAACCGATCAACAAAAACCGGTCGGGAAACTCTCCGGCGGTGAAAGGAACCGCGT
>PLMS01000136.1 GCA_003142575.1 Ignavibacteriota bacterium | reverse complement strand
GTTGATCCAATCGGCCGCAAGGAAATTCGCGATCTCCTTCTGCGATTGAAAGGAGAAGGCACCACCATTTTCTTAAACTCCCATCTGCTTTCTGAGATAGAAATGATGTGCGACCGCGTAGCGATTTTGAACAAAGGAAAAGTAGTGCGCACCGGTACTATCTCCGAATTAACAACACAAAAGTTAGCGTACATCATACAATTATCTGCACCGATATCCGAAGACCTTCGAGTACGTCTGAGCCAATCGCATTTTTCTCTTGAATTTAAAGATACAAGTCTCATGGTTACATTAAAAGATAAATCGGAGCTCAATTCGATCATTGACACGCTTCGTGCCGGTGGAATCGGTATTGAGGGCATGACACAACAGAAAACATCGCTCGAAGATTACTTCATTCAGCTTGTGAAAGGAGAAAACGACCAGTGAGGTTCTTTGGTATGTTTCGGTTTACAATCGGCGAGACACTTCGCAAAGGGACGCTCATTTTCTATTTTGCCGTTGCATCCAGCTTTTTGCTTTTCTTTGCATTAGGAATTGGCCACTCCCCAACCGATCCCGATATGGTAACAATCTTTGGATCGCCATTTGGCCACCAATCTCAACCGGGAATAAATGTCATCGATTTTCTTCTTATCCAACTGCATTCATCGTCTGTCTTTTGGATTATTCTTTTTGGCATTTTCGGGATCGCTGGATTAATTCCAAGAATGTTGGAAAAAGGCACNNGTTTCCGGCATTGCTGTCAATCTCGTTTACTTCTTTCTCGGTATTTGGCTTATCTTTGGCGTAAAGTTGGGTGTCTGGCATTGGGGATTTCTTTCATCCGTTGTGTATGTTGTATATGCATTTGTTTGTTTCTTCTCCGTTGTCACCATAGTTGGATTGATTACCCGCAGTGCAGGTATCTCTATCATGCTGGCTTTTGCTTTCTCCATTATCTCCTGGGGACTTGAATTAAGAGAGAAAGGTCTCTATCGACTCTGGGACAATGTCGTCTATCATCGATTGCTCGACGCACTCTATTACCTCACTCCGCAGCTCAATGCGATGCTTGAGAATTCTTCACGTGCGATCGGAAAAAATCCAATCATTCCCTCTCCAGCGGAATTTACATTGATGCCGTTCCTCTACTCATTCTTTTCTACATCTCTTCTCTATGGTCTCTCCGTTTGGTATTTTTCGCGTCAGGATTATTGAATGTTAGGATGAAATAATTCGTCATCGAACTCTATTTCCAAATAAGGAACTGGCTCGAGGGAACTTATACTTTACGCATCATTGACGATTTTTTTGATCTGTTCCTCAAGATTAGTCCGTACTTGCTTATCAGTATCGCCCTTAATGTTGCAGCCACCCGATATCTTCGTGGCAGAAAGATTCATTTCTCTTCAAAGAATGAATATGTCGCCATCGTTTCTGCTGCTCTTATCGGTTTGGCTTCTCCCTTACCAACCTATGCTGCGATTCCGGTTGGGCTTTCTCTCATGGCCACCGGAATTCCTTTCAGCGCTGTGATGGCATTCGTTCTTTCCTCTCCATTGATGAACCCGATGATTTTTTTTCTGACAGCCACGCAGATCAGTATGGAGATGGCAATTGCCAGAACAGTGACGGCTTTTATTCTTGCTGTCATTGGTGGATTGTTAACAGCGAAAATATTCAAACAATTGTACCACGTTGAAACAATTAAAACACATATTCCAACATCTTCACAACGATCATTGGCAAAAGATATCTACGGCAATGCAAAATATATGCTGAAATATTTTTCAATTGCAATATTGCTGAGCGCAGCTGTGCGCGCTTTGGTGCCGCCGGAAATGATCACCCGGCTATTAGCCGGCAATGCAAAAATCAGCACCTTAATTGCTATTGGCATGGGAGTTCCTTTTTATACATGTGGTGGATCTGCCATCCCATTCATTGAAACCTTGATGGAATTGGGAATGAGCAAGGGCGCAACTTTGGCATTTTTCCTTTCAGGTCCGGCAACAAAGCTTGAAACGCTTTATGCCTATAAAACTTTGCTAGGCACCAAAGTATTAATTTTTTATTTGTCCTTAACTTTCATATATTCTTATATAGTTGGTATAATTTATTCTTTCTTCTCATAGAATAGATAAAATAAACAGCCATTGAAAAGAAACCTTCGAAAATATTCTTTCCTTTTCATCGCTTTTTCCATCTGGATGTGGTGGGATCTATCCCAGGCTCACAGCGGCATCGACAGTGTCTATACGTCATTCTTTCTGAGTTCGGAAACGAAGGCCTCTTCATCCCCGCTTGCTACGGTTTCGATTGTTCGGTCAAATGATTCTACTTTGACAGATCGTTGCGGTGTAACAGATGAAGGAATTACATACGCGACAATTTCTCAAATGGTACGGCGAGCGGTCTATCTTGTAGATGAAACTGGATTGCGCAGTATTATCAAAAGCGGAGATACTGTACTCATAAAACCAAACATTGTCCAGCAAGATTCCAGCGGAAGCGGCGGTGTGACGGATATTCGTGTTGTAAAAGCATTGGTATATCTCATCGATTCCATTGATCACGGACATATTAAAATTATTGTAGGTGATGGATCACCACGACCTTACACGACATTTGAAAAAGCCACTGGCACAACAGCAGCGCCCTGGAATGCCTTGTTCGATGTCCCCGGTTACCAAATATTAAAAACGCAAGCACTTGCCGATAGTATCGATTTTCGTCTTTCCAACCTTAATGGGAATGACGATAAAAAACCCTGGGATGAATTAGATTCCGTCAATATAGCTGGTGGAGGAAATGCACAGCCACAGGGCGGTCATTATTATGTCCATAAAGACGTTACACAACGAGCAACTGTATATATTACAGTGCCTGTTCTGAAAATCCACAATCAGCCGGGGTATACAGGCGCGCTGAAAAATCAAATAGGTCTCGCCGCAAGCACCCGTTATGGATTTAATAAAACAACTGGTGTCACACAAGAAAGCCGCTACCATAAATTACGGCATTTGGATCTAGTACCTTATGTATGGCAAGATAAAGAAATTGTTGATTTATGTATTATTGCTAAAATTAAATTTGCCGTTGTTGATGCTATCACATGTCTGCAAACAGAAAAATCGCCTGAATACAATAGTACGAGTGATCACATCAGCACTCATATTAAAAATCGCATAAAGATGAACACGATCATTGCCGGATTTGATCCCGTTGCAGTCGATAATGTTTGTTGCAGACTCATAGGATTGAATCCTGACGATATTGAGCATATTACACTTGCAGAAAGAAATGGATTAGGAACAAATGATACAAGTAAGATTACTATCGTCGGTGCCGATCTTTATCAAAACATTACCCGATTTAAAAAGGGCCTGTTGCCAAGCAGCCAATTCGGACAAAGCAACAGAAATTGGCTTCTTAAGGGTCCATATCCTATTGGCAGCGCAGTGAGCCCAATTGATACGGAATACATATCGAATGAAGCAGCCTCTTCACCTTCACCTGGCGTGAATGGCTGGAGTCAAGGTATCTACTTTATTAACGACCGAATTAATTTAGCAGATTATTATCAAGCACAAGGTGTGAGTACAAGCAACGTGGTGTGTTACGCATTTACATATTTCAACGCTCCGGCAGATCAACAAGCAGAATTATGGGTTGGGTCGGATGAATCAATGAAGATGTATCTCAATGGAGCGGTTGTCTATAATTATAAGGGGACGAGGTCGTTCACACCTGACCCAAATAATGCCTCCCCTTCATCGATGTGGATTGATACTCCGATCGTGAATATCAAGAAAGGATTGAACACACTTCTTGTTAAAACCTTGCAGACGACAGGACGATACGACTTTAGCCTGAATATTTGTGAAGTTCAATCGGATATGAACTACCGTGGCAACAGAATTATGGGATTAAAATTCGTAACTACGGGAAGTTCAAGCTCTGTGAATGATAAGAATGCATCGATTATTTCGGCATTCGAGTTAAAGAATTGTTACCCCAATCCGTTTAATCCAACCACAAATATCTCCTACACTATCGGTAAAAGGAGTTTCGTTTCGATCAAGGTGTTTGATATAACGGGAAGAGAAATCGCATCGCTCGTCAATGAACAGAAAAACGCTGGCACATTCACCGCGTCCTGGGATGCCGCCCATCTCGCCAGCGGTATCTATTTCTGTCGGATGCAAGCCAAAGAATTCAGTGCTGTCACAAAAATGGTTTTGATGAAATAATAATATGAAGATCGGCATAACATGTTACCCTACATACGGCGGCAGCGGTGTTGTTGCGACAGAGCTTGGGAAAGCTCTTGCCAAACGCGGACATTCTGTACATTTCATCAGCTATGCGATGCCGATGCGTCTGAGCGGCTTTCAAGATAATATCGTTTATCACGAAGTCGAAATGTCAAGCTACCCGCTCTTCGACTTCCCGTTGTACACGTTAGCACTCGCCAGCAAGATGGTGGAAGTAGCACGATATGAGAAGCTCGATCTCTTCCATTGTCATTACGCTCTCCCCCACGCCACAAGTGCATATCTTGCCCGACAAATACTGCAAGAAACAAACATCAAGATCGTCACGACACTGCATGGAACAGACATCACACTTGTCGGACTTGAGCCCAGCTTTCTTGCAATTATGAAATTCAGTATTGAACAAAGTGACGGCGTTACTGCAGTCTCACGGTTTCTCAAAGAAAAAACATTAACGAACTACAATATCAACAAAGAGATTGAGGTCATTCCCAATTTCATTGACGTTGAAAAATATCGAAGAACACGATCTGCAAAATTTTGCGCCAACTGCGCACCGCATGGCGAGAAAGTTCTCATTCACACTTCAAACTTCCGTCCGGTGAAGCGCGTACTCGACGTCGTCAAAATTTTCAACGAAGTTCAGAAAAAAGTATCGAGCGTTCTTATCCTCATGGGTGACGGACCGGACCGTTCCGCATGCGAAATGCTCTGCCGCGAGCTTGGAATTCAAGAGAAAGTGCGGTTCCTTGGAAAGCAAGCCGAATTGGTGCCTATTCTTTCGACCGCCGATCTATTCCTCATGCCAAGTCAATCGGAAAGTTTCGGGTTATCTGCACTCGAAGCGATGGCTTGTGAAGTCCCTGTCATTTCTTCCAGTGTCGGCGGGTTGCCCGAGCTTCAAGTACATGGTCAGACTGGTTTCATTGCTGAAATTGGCGACATTGATCGGATGGCAAAATATGCGATCGACCTTCTTACAAATCCATCAAAGCACGCATTGTTTGCAGAGGCAGCACGCAAACGAGCTATTGAATTTGAATCATCGAAGATCGTAACGCAGTATGAACAGCACTACGAACGGATTCTCGCTCATGTCAGCATCCCTGCAAAATAATCAAGCCAACAACACGATATGCATTCTCATGAAGATCAGGCAGGACTGAGTTTTGCATATTTCACAATAAGATTCTTCCTGCCATATTCATCAAAGAGTACAATTGCTTTTTGGGCTTCCCCTTTCCCGGTTACTTCCACCACGCGTCCGCGTCCGAACAATTCATGCTTAACAATAATCCCGCGCTTGATTTCGAAATGTTCCTGAGATTCTGTTTCATAATCCGGCATCGCATCGTCAAAACGCACTGATTCATCTTTTGCTTTGCGACGAGCCGGTCGTTTTGAAGTCACCGTCGGTTTATCAAACTCGAACAGCGGCGCGCTTGCTGATTGCTGTGGGATGCGTTTACCAATACGTTCAATATTTTCAGTACCCAATTCAGATAGGAATCGAGATTCACTTGGATAGGTAACGTCACCAAAACGATAGCGCAGGTTCGTATAGGTAATGTAGAGCTTTTGCTCCGCTCGAGTAATACCGACATAAAAGAGACGCCTCTCTTCTTCCACATCTGCGGATTCAAGCGTGTTAGAATAAAACGGAAGAAGTCCTTCCTCTAATCCTGCAATGATCACAACTGGAAACTCAAGACCTTTTGATGCATGTAACGTCATCAATGTAACGGAATTTTTTTCTCCCTCCCATGTATCAATATCGGACACAAGCGCAACTTCTTCGAGAAATAATTCGAGCGATGCATTTGGTTTCTCGTGACTGAATTCAGAGATGGCCGAAAGCAGCTCTTGCACGTTTTCCCACCTGCTCATCGACTCAGCAGTTCGTTCTTCTTTGAAAGCTGTCAGAATTCCCAACTCATCCACAAGCGAGCGTGCAAGCTCACTGAACGTCATCTGCGGACGCAGCATCTGGTATTTTTCGATAAGTGCTCTAAATTGTGCAAGTCCACTCTTTGCCCGGTCCGTCAACTCTATAATCTCTTCTATTTTCTTCAGTGAATCGAAAATCGAGATAGAATGCAAAACACTGAACTTACGAACGTGTTCTATAGTAACATCACCAATTCCGCGTGCTGGATAATTGAGAATACGCAACAAGCTCACTTCGTCAGCAGGATTTGCAAGGAGCCGCAAATATGCAAGTATATCTTTGATTTCCTTTCGTTCGTAAAACCGTATACCACCAACGATCTCATAGGGAATCGCGTTTTTTCTGAACGCTTCCTCCAGTGCGCGGGACTGTGCATTTGTCCGATACAACACGGCAAAATCTTTCAGATCGAGTTTGCGCCGTTGACTCTCTTGCTGGATCGCACGGACAATCTTGCTTCCCTCCTCATGGTCATCTGTACACTGAACAAGTGTCACCGGGTCGCCCAATGGATTTGCTGTCCATAGATTTTTCTTTAATTGTTCTTTGTTGAAGTGAATGAGTTGATCTGCGACAGAGATGATCGACTTTGTAGAGCGGTAGTTTTGCTCCAGACGAAAGAGCTGGCAATCTGAAAAGTCCTTTTGAAAGTCAAGAATGTTACGAATATCGGCTCCGCGGAAAGAATAAATGCTCTGTGCATCGTCACCCACAACTGAAATGTTGCGATACTTGGCCCCGAGCAGCCGAACAACCTGATATTGTGCACGATTGGTATCTTGAAACTCATCCACCAGAATAAATTTAAACCGATCCTGATATTTTTCCAACACCGCTTTCTTCTTCTCGAAGAGTTCAATCGGTTTTACCAAAAGATCGTCGAAATCCATAGCATTGCTTCGTTCGAGTGTCTTCTGATATTCAGCATAGACAAGTGCTGCCTTTTCGTCAAAAAGGTCGTGCGCAAGTTCGGCATACCTGCCGGGTGAAAGATATTGATTCTTGGCCATGCTCATACGTGAACGAATCGCGACCGGATTGAATTGCTGTGTCGGCAGATTCAATTTCGTCATCACTTTTTTGATGGCACTGAGCGAATCATCAGAATCATAAATGGTGAAAGCAGGTGTGAACTTCAGGTGCATACATTCTTTGCGGAGGATCCGTGCAAACATGGAATGGAATGTACCCATCCAGAGACTGCCCGCTTCATCACCCTTCAGCTTGTTGATGCGGTTCTTCATTTCACTCGCTGCTTTGTTCGTAAAGGTGAGTGCAAGAATTTGATACGAAGGCACACCGCACGCCATAAGATAAGCAATGCGATAGGTAAGTACGCGCGTTTTACCGCTGCCGGCTCCGGCGATGATCATGACCGGACCATTGGTGGCTTTCACTGCTTCAATTTGAGCTGGATTGAGATCTTCGAGAAATTTCATCACATATGAATTCTATGAGGTAAAATGGTAAGGATAAATTGCACGGGGGGCAAGAAAAAGCTGTAAAGATTTCTTCAAACGGTTTTCAAGAATAAACTATGAGGAACATCTAAAAAAAGTCGCTGTGCATTACACCGGCAGTGCGCCTTCAAGTCGAAGAAGAAATTCCTTTGTCTTCAATCCTGCCGCATAGCCGATAAGTCTTGAATTCGATCCGATGACTCGATGACATGGAACAACAATGGGAAGCGGATTCGAACCATTGGCTTTTCCCACTGCTTGAAACCCGCGCTGCATTCCTACGCGTTTTGCAAGTTCCTTATAGGAAATCGTTTTTCCATATCGTATTCTTTTTAATTCCATCCACACACGACGCTGGAATTCCGTCCCTACCGGATCGAGACGGCTATGGAACTTCACAAGCCGCCGGTCAAAGTAGCGATTCAATTCATCGATAATCTGACGATTCTTTGTCGATGTTTCGATAAGTTCAGCACCGGCAAATTTCTTCTGCAGCCATGCAAGGAATTCCTTTTTCGTTTGGCCAGGAATACTGATTTTGCACACGCCGGACTTTGTCGAGGCAACATGAATAGTACCAATCTTTGAATTAAACGAAGTGTAGTAAATTTTGTTCATATGTAGTACCAATTCCCCTACTCTAGAATCTGCCCGCTGACAAATTCTCCCTTATTCTCCCTGAACCGATGGCGATTCTCTTTAATTGGTTAGTTCAGAAATGAAGCCGAAAAAGTATAATCAAAAGGTAGCTGAAAGGCAAGCACTCTCGTTCATCTGCAATTTTTTTTTAAAAAATATCTTGACAAAACTTAGAAAAATGCCTTTGCTTCCATCCGCACAAAATGGACCGGTGTACGCCCCCCTTCAGTCCGCCCATTATAATTGATCGATAATTGCAGATTGCTGGTAATACGATAATCGAATATCAATTGCCAGAGATAGCTTTGCCCGATTGCTTTCCCTTCAGTAAATTCATACGGTAAGGAGAGGGTCGGATCCTTGACGTTCACCAGAACGACTTCTTCACGGTTCACTTCCGCATGCAGTTGTCCTACGCCCGGAAACGATTGGACAATCCTGATGCCTTCTACATTTATATTCGCAGTCGCATTTGTCCCTCCGAAACTATTTACTATTTCTGTGACACCAAAATTGAAGCCAACTTCCCAGTTCAATGCCGGTTTATAAGAAAAATCAGATACCAGGGCATTTGAAACTAGATCGCGTTCATTCGTTGACATAGGGGATGCGGTTAATTGATCCGTTTTATTGATGAAATCTGTTTGATTACCAATTTCTTGCACCAGCTGTGAACGCACTCGAATCGACCTCTCCTCCGTATAGCTTTCTTCTACTCCTGAGACAAATTGTGTCAGCCCGTACTGCTCGTTGTAACGAAATCGGAACGACAGATCTGAATTATTCTCGAAAAGAAAGACATCTTGTGTAATTTGCTGTGAACCGGCGATGGTCGTTTGATCGTTCAAAAAACGCGAGAAGTTGAGCAAATAAATTTGTTTCGTATCCGTTTCTTTGCTATTTTCATCCACGCGCAAATATGTTTCTGTCGAAATCGCCCGCAGCACTTTATTGAACCATATGGACGAAACCGGAATAAGACGTACAGGTTGGAGTCGTAAGCGAATACTCGCTTTGAGATCTGATGTCGGATACAATTGATCACTTGGGACGTAGGTGACGATATAGTCGCCATCAAATCGGGTAAGTTCAAAATCATTTTCATCAACTATACCATTACCATTCATATCGCCTAAATACCTGTAGTTACCGCTTCCGGGCGTGACCCGGACAAATATTCTCTCCAATTGTGCAGAACGCTGATTGGAAAATTCATAATAGAGATCGGTTTCTATGGCTCGCTGGAACGGTGTAAAACGTGTTTGGGATCGAACGAGAACGGTATTTGAATTAAGATTTCCACGCTGCTTGAATTCGTCAGTGAACTCAACGGTGCGAAGATTCAATGCAAGTGAGCTCGAAAGCAACTGGTTATCGTTCAATTGCCATGTGTACAGTTGCGTAACTGCCTGCGATGCGCGATGAAGAGCTCCAACGGTGGCGCTGTCTTCTGTTCGAAATTGAAGTTCGGCTGATGCGGTCATCTTATTAATTTCAGCGGTTGTGAGCCGTGGCGCGATCTCCAGAAAGCGGAAACTCCCCAGACTCATCGAATCAAGTCCGGTCGGCATAGCAATACGTTCTTCCGATTCGATGCGAAATCCAGGACGCCATTTGCCAATCTCATACTCTGCAATGCCATGCTGGCGAGTCCAACGTGACTCATCATGTAAAAGTGTGTTCGAAGTATTTATTACTTCTATCTGGTACTGAGCTTTCTCTAGATTCGAGTCGGCAATTCCGAGATCGATCTGCGTCCTTGTTGAATGTACTTCACCGGGCCGATCGAGCGCACCGTATGTCGCTGCGCCACTGACACTTCGGGTAGGACGATATGCGAGGGAGAATTCCTGGATATCCTCGTCGGACGTTGCATCTTGAGTAAGATTCCATTTACGATTGAACTCTACTTCATTGACACGATCCATTGCAAGAAAGCGCCGATCCACAAACCGATCGGAAATATGTGCATCCACTTCACCGATATTCGATCCTCCAATCATCAATCGTTTCGGATTGTACCGAGCAGAAAACATGAACGCGCCACCTTTCATGCTGGATGTATCTTCCATAGAAAATCGATTTTGATCAAAACGGCTCATCGCGTATTCACCGGAGAGCGAGAAATCTGAACCGAGCGATGCTTGTCCGTTCACGTCAATCACTTGATGAAGCTGCGGCATTGGTAAAAATTGAAGTGGAAGATAATTGCCTTGACCAATTCCAGCAAAGCGAAATTGTCCAGCCGCAATGCGAATGTATCCGGCAGAATCAGCGGGTACACTCTCTACAGGGGAAAAAGAGACCAAATAGAATGCAAGTAAATCTCCCGGTAAGTATTCAAGAATTGAATAATGTCTGCCGGCGATAAGAGTATCGCGCAGGACATATTGCCCTGCGCTATCTACTTTCACAATGCCTGAGACAGATGCCTTCATACGATCGGCACCGCTTTTCCGTAGGATTGCGCGCGTTGAGTCATTTAATGAAAAATCTATCGGTGAATCAGGATCATCCGCTTCTTGTGCAAACGAGACATTCAAATTCAAATTCTTTCCAAATGCTTTACTGCTTACCGAACCGGCAACGAGATTACGAACGAATTGCTGATCCGAATATTCAAAATCGACTGTAATACGCGAAGCAGGAGTAATCAGCCTTTTGCTGGAAAACGTTATTTCGCCGCTTGCATAATCAATAACATAGTCATTCACTTCTCCGCGGGTCATTAATTCACCGTCAAGATACACTTGCTCACTGCCCGCAATGATGACGAGACGATTCTCTCCATTATTACCTGTGAGAAGGTATGGACCTTGCACACTTTCTATCCCCTGAAATTGATTTGTAGCGTACTTTCCTCTTGCAGTTGCACCAGTAAGAGACATCGAGCCGCCAAGTTCGGATCCGCCAATACGATCAAAGGACGCGGTACCTCGCCCACCCTGAAGTTTGCGATTCAGTCTTCCGAACTCACCTCCTTCTTTTTGATCAATTTGCAGGTCAAAATCTCCAAGTGTTGCAGAATAATGAGGATACTTGATTTCGACATAAACTTTATCAACCTCTTGCAGAGTTTTCGTAGTACCCTCCGGCTGGAGAGGTAAGTTTTCATCCGTCAGTGCAGCAGTCACATCAACATCTTGAGCAAGCTTGCCTGCAAGCTGCATGCGGAATCCGGAATTCAATGAGAGGTCACGATTAGAACCGACAGAGAATCCGCGCACAATCGATCCGCTTTTTTGAAGACCAGATCCAAAAAAATCATCCGAGAAGAGCTTTGTTGATAACGGTGAAATAACCAATTTTTCTTTGCCCACAGAATCCCGGAATATTTCAATTTGCCGAAGTGAATATTCATGTTTGAAGTTCATGAGAAGTACGCGGTATGTAACTGTCATCTTATGAGGAAGCGAGTCAGAAAGTAACGAGGCAATAAATTTCGGGAGAAAGAGAATTTGCCCATATCGGTAATTCATTCGAAAGTCACGCAGTCGTTCCAAGTGCCGCACCGAATCGATTACAATATGTTCACTTCCCTCAATGATAAATTCCCCCGGCAGTTGATAGAGTGTATCGGATCTATTGAGTTTGAATGCAGTGGAAAGTTGTCCAAAAGAAACCGAAGTTCCGGATGCCTGTGCGGAGAGAGGAAAGGATGAAAATACCGTTATGAGAAGAACAAGAGAAAGTGAATACTTCATTAAGTACGCCGAGGATACATGAATAAAGATTGGTATTATTTTCTCATACGCATCCTCTATAATATTCACTTACGATCGAACGACCTGCACTGTCGATTCTTCTCATGAAAGATAATGAATTGCTTCATTGACTACAACTCTATTTTTGCAATCGCACTCTCTTCGCCTTGTTTTGCAGTATCTCCCTCCTGTTGTGTCGACAGAGGGAGGGAGAATGTGAAGATCCACTCGTGTAAAATGAAAAATATTTATACGGTTCTCTTAGAATGCCACTCCACCGCCCAAATAGATGATAGGTGGAAATGTAATGTTTGTATAATCATTTCCACCAACAGGCTGCGCAAGAAAACCTATTTCGAAAAATGGCACAAATATATTTTTTGTATTGAATTGAATTTCAATACTTGCATTCAATGCCATCGCATCCGATTTGTCAATTCTATAATAATCCGAAGAAATCATACGGTAACCGATATTGAGACCGGGTTTGATGACCATCGAACCATCACCGAGAGGAAATCGACCCTTTATTGCACCACCAATTTCATATATCTTTGCAGTGGTGCTATACCATTCCACCGAGACCGGCGAAAAATTGGCATAGGCGCCAACCGCCAGCTTTTCGACAACATAGGCATCATAAAATGCTCTCAAAAGAAAACCTGGATTTTTATCTGTCTTTATGTCGTAATCTACAATTCTCACTTTCCCTCCAAGCCATAGAGCAACAGTAACGCCAAAATCCGCTGTGCGCGACATCAAACCTTTTGGAGTATTTTGCGATACGGAAGATATTTGAGTTGCTGGCACCGATTTTGTTTCTTTAGCCATTTTTTGAATGTCTGCATACTTAATAGTAAAAATAGATCCATCGTATGTCTCAATTTTGATATAGTCATTAGGAGTGTTCTCTATAATTGTACCTTTTCGGACATCTCCATTTTTCAGATAGACAACATCAATTTTTTCTTGACCAAATCCCACACAAGAGAGTGCAATCTGGATAACCAAACAGACAAGTAGTGTCCTCATGAATATTTTTCCTTTTGATTTTGAGATGTAAAATAGATTCTAGTGAATGTTGCGGTGAAAGATAAGGAACAGATTCAATTGTTACAACTTTCATCATTCGATTTCTGCACAAAATAATAAGATTTCGTTTTGGGCGGTTGAATCGAAAAAAAAGCCTGTGAATGTGAAACTCACAGGCTCATCGTGTGCCGAAGGGGGGAGTCGAACCCCCACTCGGTTTGAGCCAAACCTCGTAGAACGAGGCAAGCTGTATTTTGAGTCCAGTTTACCCCGACACAGTCGGGGCGCGGTGTTCAAGCAATAGCTGTGATAACTCACGATGTCCTGGTCCGCTTTTTAGATACTTCTCACGTTTACGCGCTTGAACACGATCAGGGTATTCTTCTGTATGAAGTAAAACAAGAGGTCGACGATTTCTCGTCGAAGGAACTTTCCCTTTTTCATGGCGAGTAAGACGTTCTAAAATATCCTCAGTCATCCCAACGTAGAGATTCTTATCCTTAAGAGATCTTAAAACGTAAACAATAAACATCAAGTGCCGAAGGGGGGAGTCGAACCCCCACTCGGTTTGAGCCAAACTGGATTTTGAGTCCAGCGCGTCTACCAGTTCCGCCACTTCGGCTTCTTCGTTGTATCTAATATATCAAGGAATGGTTTTTGAAACAAGGTTTTTCTTGCGGAGCACTCTTTGACTTTGCAGGCATATTTGGATAGATTTCTTTGTGAGAAGAATGATATGACTGATTGCGTTTTCTGCAAAATAATTTCCGGAAAAATACCTGCTGAAATCTTATTTGAGAACGACCATGTTATCTCTCTCCTTGATATTAACCCAATCCATTTTGGTCATGCATTGATCCTGCCCAAACAGCATTGCAGGGATTTCCTGGATTTGCCTTCTGAGGCATATCATTCCATTTTGCAGGCAGCCAATATAGTAACGAATGCACTGGTTCAAAGTTTGAATCTTGAAGGATACAATCTTTTCTCTAACAATGGTCAGATTGCCGGACAATCAGTGTTTCACTTTCATCTTCATATCACACCTCGATATCCCGATGACAATATTCGTTTCGTTTTGAAGCTCAAAGAGTATTCAGATGGCGAATTGAAGCGTTACGGAGCAATAATCCGACAACACATTCAACAACCATCAGCACAGAGGCAATAGAAAATAATGGCACAATATGTTAAATTAACTCCACCTACCGCAGGTCAAAAAATTCGCATTCAAAATGGGAAGTTAAGTGTTCCAGATCACCCGATAATCCCTTTCATCGAAGGTGACGGCACCGGACCGGACATTTGGCGTGCATCCCAACGAGTCCTTGACTCTGCTGTCGCTAAGGCGTATGGTGAAACAAAGAAGATTATCTGGTTTGAAGTATTCGCCGGTGAAAAAGCGAATGAAGTGTACGGACCCAATACATGGCTGCCCGATGACACGATCGAAGCGTTCAAGGAATATCTCGTTGGTATTAAAGGTCCTCTGACGACACCTATCGGCGGCGGTATTCGTTCGTTGAATGTCGCACTCCGCCAAATCCTCGATCTATATGTCTGTTTACGACCTGTTCGATGGTTTACAGGAGTTCCTTCTCCCGTCAAACATCCGGAAAAAGTTGACATAGTCATCTTCCGAGAAAACACAGAAGATATCTATGCGGGAATTGAATACCAAAGCGGTACACCAGAAGCGCAAAAAGTGTTGGACTTCATTGCGAAAGAATTCCCGAAGCAGTTTTCAAAAATTCGATTCGGTACAAAACAAGGTTCGGAGGATTTTTGGAAATTAGCCGGCGTACAGAATTTTTCTAATGATGTTATGGTTGGTGTTGGGATTAAACCTGTCAGTTATTCGGGGAGCGTTCGTCTCATCCAGAGTGCCATCAGTTATGCAATCAAGAACAATCGGAAAAGCGTAACATTAGTGCACAAAGGGAACATCATGAAATTTACTGAAGGCGCATTCCGCGATTGGGGGTATCAGGTTGCAAAACAATATTTTGGTGCCGAAGAAATCGATGGAGGACCTTGGTGCCGCATTCCAAAAGGGAAGCCGGGTGCCGGCATCGTTATCAAAGATGCAATTGCGGATATTACTCTCCAGCAGGTGCTCACTCGCCCTGAAGAGTTTGATGTTATTGCGACATTGAATCTTAATGGCGATTATCTTTCCGACGCTCTTGCTGCACAAGTCGGTGGAATTGGTATTGCTCCAGGCGGCAACATCAATTATATCACAGGCCATGCCATCTTCGAAGCCACCCATGGTACTGCACCAAAGTACACGAATCTTGATAAAGTGAATCCAGGTTCTCTTATTCTCTCAGGAGAGATGATGCTCCGCTATATAGGTTGGACACAAGCAGCCGACCTCATCATCAAAGGATTAGAGAGCGCCATTCAATCAAAAGTAGTGACGTATGATTTTGCCCGGTTGATGGAAGGCGCAAAGGAAGTGAAGTGCTCAGAGTTTGGCGACACTATTATTAAGAATATGTAACCTGTAAGAGAATAAGAATTATTGTGTTACATATACGTTGCCCAATGAACGTATATCTCATTTGCTTTTGTAGGGACGTTTAATTAAACGTCCCTACCGTGCCAAAAGGCTTCCTTGAAAGACTCTGCATTTTTCAGTATCATAGATAAGGAATTACATTAAAGAATCATCATGAGTCAAGTTTCTACACCCAATCCTCATCAACAGGAAGAAAAGGACACCGATGTATTGATTGAACAGCCTGCGAGGGTGATCCTGTACAACGATGAAGTCCACTCCTTTGACGAGGTTATCGGACAAATCATCAAAGCCGTCGGATGCGATACAACCAAAGCAGAAGCATTAACTTGGGAAGTCCATAGTCGCGGCAAGGCAATGGTGTTTGAAGGACAGATGACAGAATGTTTAAAAGTATCGCACGTGCTGGAAGAAATTTCGTTGAATACACAGATTGAAGTATAATCCTCATGACCTCATCGGAAATCCGAAACAGTTTCCTAAAATTTTTTGAAGAACGCGCACATACCATTGTTCCAAGTGCTCCGGTTGTACCGTACGACGATCCAACCCTGCTCTTTGCTAATGCAGGTATGAACCAATTTAAGGATGTCTTCCTTGGCACCGGAAAACGCAGTTATACACGTGCAACTGACACGCAAAAGTGCATCCGTGTAAGCGGCAAGCACAACGATCTTGAAGAAGTCGGACGCGATACGTATCATCACACATTCTTTGAGATGCTCGGTAATTGGTCCTTTGGCGATCCGTCCGAACCGGACGGTATCGGCCGGGCGGGTTACTATAAGAAGGAAGCCATCGAATGGGCTTGGGAACTTTTAACAAAAGTCTGGGGACTTCCGAAGAACCGGCTCTGGGCAACAGTCTATAAAGACGATCAAGAAGCCGAACAATTGTGGAAGTCAGTCACAGATATCGATCCGAATCACATACTACGCTTCGGTGAAAAAGATAATTTTTGGGAAATGGGCGAGACCGGGCCGTGCGGGCCGTGCTCTGAAATTCACATTGACCGAACTCCTGATGGAACAGCAACTGCTTCGATGGTGAATGCGGGAATTGCAGACGTCATGGAGATTTGGAATCTCGTCTTCATTCAGTACAACCGAGATGAAGCCGGCAAGCTTACGCCCCTGCCTGCCAAACATGTTGATACCGGAATGGGATTCGAGCGTGTCTGTGCAGTAATGCAAAACAAGAATTCCAATTACGATACTGATGTCTTTACACCGATTATCAACAAGATTGCTGAACTTACAAAGCAGCCCTACAACGGTTCTCTTCAATCGGCCATCGGAAATCGTCAATCGGAAATCGATATATCTATGCGTGTCATTGCCGACCATGTGCGGACATTAACATTCGCAATTGGCGATGGTGCGACTCCGAGCAATGAAGGAAGAGGATATGTTCTTCGACGCATCTTACGCCGTGCCGCCCGCTTTGGACGCAATCTTGGGATGCACGAACCATTTATTTATCAGCTCGTACCGACACTCGTCGAGACAATGAGTTATATTTTTCCCGAAATTAAAACGAACCAAGACCACATCCAGCGATTGATCAAGGGCGAGGAAGAAGGATTTAACGCAACATTAGACATTGGACTTCGTGTCTTCAAGGACATCGCTTTCGATACACTCTACGACACGTTGCGCACTGAATGTTATTCCACATCAATCTCTTACGACGAGAAATCTAATGAGAGAGAGATATTGATACTTGCCAAATCAGAAGAAAGTACAAAAAGAGATACTTCATATTTATTTAAAACGGGAAATATTTTTATAGGAAGTCCAACCAAGGAATACGACAATAAGGGAAAGTACAAATTACAAGACTGGAATCTTGAATTATCCAGACAATTTCTCAAAACTCCACCAAAGATAAACGACAGAAATGCTTTTAAGCTTTATGATACTTATGGCTTCCCATTAGATCTTACTTCTTTGCTAGCAGCAGAACGGGGATTTGAAGTTGATGCTAATGGATTTGAAAAACAAATGGAGGATCACCGAAGTTACTCGCGTTTCAACAGCGAATTTGATAAGGTAACCGAATTAACTATAGCGCATCCCGGTGTTCATATTCCGATTAAATTAGGGATCGACTATATCACAAAAGACATAAAGGAAGATGATTTACGATTTATTGGTTATGATGCTCTTGAAGGAACAGGAATTGTTGTGAAAAGTGATGGCGCAACATTGGTCGTTGACTCAACACCTTTCTATGGTGAAGCTGGGGGACAAGTAGGTGATACTGGCATTGTTGAAATAGATAATAACATTTTGAATGTTATTAGAACCCTTAGGGCAGGTAATACCAATGTCCATGTTCTCGAAAAAGAATTAGCGTTGGCAAAGGGTCAATCAGTAAAGCTCAAAGTTGACGCTGATCGCCGCCTCTCCATACAGCGCAATCACTCAGCAACACATTTGCTTCACAAGGCATTACGGCAAATCCTTGGAACGCATGTTCAGCAAGCAGGCTCGCTCGTGGCGCCGGATTATCTCAGCTTTGATTTTTCTCATTTTACTAAGTTGACTGAAAAAGAACGTTCTGATATCGAATCACTCGTAAATGAAAAGATTAAAGAAAACATACCGCGCACTCCCGGGCTAAACAATATTCCGTTTGATGATGCCAAGAAAATGGGAGCATTAATGTTCTTTGGCGATAAATACGGAGAGCGGGTGAATGTCGTTCAATTTGGGGATTTTAGTACAGAATTCTGCGGTGGTACACACGTAAATAATACAGGTGAAATCGGGTACTTTAAAATTCGAAGTGAGGAAAGCAAAGCAAGCGGCGTAAGAAGAATCGAAGCGGTAACACATAACTATGCGCGAGAACTATTAATAAGCAGAGAAAAAGAGTATTTAGAGCTTCTAACAAATGTCTCTAATTCGATTAATAGTATGCAGGAGATCTTAAAAATGTTCCCTTCGACTTCACCTATTTCTAAAATGAATACATCGAATTATGATAGCGAACTTAAAGAGTTACAAAAGCCTTTGAATATTCCTACAAATATTATTAATGACGAATTAAATCCAAGATTTCATGAACAGGAATCCAGATTTCAAAAACTAGAAGATTTTAAATTCCGAATTTCAAAAAAAGAAAAAGAATTATCCATTGAATTAATGCGTGTAAAATCAATTGACTTTTCTTCGGAAATTGACTCCTTCATAAAAGATGCTATTGTTTTTAAAGGTATTAGAATTATTGGTAGAAGAATTAAGACGGATAGTGTTGAATCTCTTAAGGCTTATGGAGATACTCTCCGCACTAAGCTCGGTAGCGGTGTAGGAGTAATAGGAATGGTAAATGAAAATGAAGTGAAAATAATATGTGTAGTTACACATGATCTTGTCGCTGACAGAATAATCCATGCACGTTACGTAATAGATGAAATGAAAAAGTTATTCGGCTTCAAAGGTGGTGGGCAACCACATTTTGCAACTGCCGGTGGCAAAGAGGTTTCTATGCTTGACAAAGCAATTGAACAAACTGTATCTATTGTTGAATCTCTTTTAAAAAAATAACCGGAAATCTCATGACAACCCTCGAACATCTTCTTCAAATCAAACGCGATCGCGGTGCAGGCTATCTGCTGCTAGTTGATCCGGATAAAATCGATAAGGCGAAATTTCCAGCCTTCATTCGAGAAGCGACAACAGCCGGTGCAGATGCATTCCTCGTTGGCGGAAGCTTAATGCTTTCCAATGAGTTTGACGAGACATTGAAAACCATAAAAGAGAACACCAAGGCACCGGTTATTATTTTCCCCGGCAGCGTTTCACAAGTTTCCCCTGAAGCAGATGCAATTCTCTTTCTGCTTCTCATCAGCGGACGCAACCCGGATCATCTGATTGGCAACCAGGTTATTGCAGCTCCTATTATCAAACGGATGGGATTAGAAGCAATCTCGACCGGATATATGCTTATCGATGGCGGCAATGTCACTTCCGCCGAGTTTATGAGTAATACGAAACCTATTCCGCGTGAAAAGCTGGACATAGCCGTTGCACATGCGCTTGCGGCTGAGTTGATCGGCTTAAAAATGCTCTACCTCGAAGCAGGTAGCGGAGCAAAACAATCCGTACCGGATGAAATGATAAAAAAAGTAACTCAGTATTGTTCCTTGCCTGTCATTGTGGGCGGCGGTATTTGCACGCCCGAAGAAGCTCGGAACAAAATCAAAGCCGGTGCTTCCTTCGTTGTCACCGGAACGGTCATCGAACAGAACTCGAACAGTATGGTCATTAAAGAGTTTGCACAGGCAATTCATCAATCATAAAAAATATTTACAAGCGGACATCCTTTATGACTCCCTTGCACGGCACCAAAAAATCGAGAGATCAATTTATCGCTGATTCATTGAAAGAAAGCAGCGAGACAAAACTCCGTATTCTGCAACAATGTTCAGGAGAAATCTCAAAAGCAATCGACCTGATCATCCAAGCATTCAAGACGAAGAAAAAAATCTTGCTTTGTGGTAATGGCGGCAGTGCCGCCGATGCGCAGCACCTCGCAACGGAATTTGTTATTCGCCTGAATCCACACATCAAACGTCCGGGTCTTCCAGCAATTGCACTTACAACCGATTCGTCGATGCTGACCGCAGGTGCGAACGACCTTGGATATGACAATGTTTTCACCCGCTCTATCGAAGCACTTGGCAATGAGGGTGATGTGTTGATAGGAATTTCTACAAGCGGCAACTCCGCGAACGTGAATCGCGCATTCCAAAAAGCGCATGAGATGAAACTTGTAACGATTGCTCTCCTTGGTAAGGACGGCGGTGAGTCTAAAAGACTTGTCGATCTTGGCATCATTATTCCCTCAAATGATACACAACGCATTCAAGAAGGTCACATCACTGTCGGCCATATCATTTTTCAGCAAGTTGAACAGGAAATGTTTGGGTGACGTGGATATCAAGAATTAGGGATTGGAAATTTAATTATTCTATTCACTCTTCATTGACTATTGATGCCGAATAAACGACGACAAGATTTTCTTATTCCCTTGTTGACTGTACTCACTGACGCGGTTGCTTTCGAAGCATCGTTTCTCTTTTCGTACTGGCTGCGTTTCCTTTCATCATTTACGCAACTTATTCCCGTTCCTTATGGCATTCCGCCGCTGATGGAATACATCAACAGCTCACTCGTTGTTATTCCCATCTGGTTATTGCTTTTCCATAGTCGCGGATTGTATCGACCGCGACGCGCCTCTTCCTTTTCGGATGAGTTTTTTGCCATTGTACGAATAATTATCATGGGAATGTTAGTGGTCATGGCAGGTGCATTCTTTTATCGCGCATTCTCCTATTCGCGAGTCGTCTTTGGAATCATTGGCGTTACAACCGTTGTATTTGTCTCAGTTGGCCGATTTGCGATTATGAAGTTTGAACAATGGTGGTATTCAAAAGGATATGACCTCAAGCGTGTTATCATCGTTGGAACAAGCAATGCTGCAAACAGAGTCTTTCAATCTCTTACCTCCCATCGTTCTCTCGGGTATGAAGCTCTCGGGTATTGTTCCATGAACGGCAGTACAGAAGACGCGATGCCACACATACCATGCTTAGGTTCCATGTCATCTGTACCAGACTTGATCAAATCACACAACATTGATGTGGTTCTCATAGCATTGAATGAAGAAGAGCATTCTAATCTCCACAACCTTGTGCGTGACTGCCAAGGGTTAAATGTTGAAATGATGATGGTTCCCGACATCCTTGAATTGATGACGAGCCTTGTCCAAATCAAACATATCGAAGGAATTCCATTCCTGGGAATCAAGAGTCCGGCATTGAGTACATGGAATTCCATCATAAAGCGAACGTTTGATCTTGTGCTCGCATCATCTATCCTATTCATTGCCAGCCCTTTCCTTCTTATCATTGCAATTCTTATCAAACTGGATTCCAAGGGACCTATAATCTATTTTCAGGAACGCATAGGGCTGAATGGAGAAGTGTTTCGAGTAATCAAATTTAGATCCATGCGCACCGATGCAGAACATGCGACAGGACCGGTATGGTCAAAGAAACATGATTCAAGAGCGACTCGGATTGGCAAAATCCTGCGACGCTTGAGTTTGGACGAGCTTCCACAACTCATCAATGTGATCAAGGGCGATATGAGCGTTGTAGGCCCGCGTCCCGAACGGCAGCATTTTGTAGAACAATTTAAGAAAGAGGTTCCCCGTTATCTAGAACGCCATCGGGTAAGGACAGGAATGACCGGTTGGGCACAAGTTAATGGATTACGAGGAAATGCCTCTATTACCGAACGAACAAAGTACGACATCTATTACATCGAAAATTGGTCGTTAACATTCGATCTGAAAATTATTTTCAAGACAATCCACGCAGTTCTTTTTGGTAATGACGCATATTAGATTGAGTGATTCGAGACAAGAGCTTTGAGATTTTTTCCGTTTGATTATACACTATTTTCTTTCACCTTGACATTTTGGTCCTGATCGTATGGTTTCTGCATTCATCTTCTTCCTTCATTTTGTATTGGCTGTTTATGCTTTTATGATCTATAAGAAGGAGAGTATAAGCGAAGGATTTCTTGCAATCGCATTTGTCGGAATTGTTTTTGCTGTCAGCTGGACGATTTCCTCAATGTTGACAAACTTGCTGTTCACGATCAAGTGGTTCGTCCAATGGTACTGGCAGCCGCTGGATTCATGGATATGGCGAATCGTGAGAAAGGAGATCAGCCGCGATACAATTTCACTTCTGATTCTCACCAGCGGAGAGGTTGTATTCTACTATTTATTTTTTCTTACCAAACCAAATGGGCCATCGACGAAGAACGACTCCCCGTCTGATCGCACTACTTCAGCTTGAAGTAAAATGTGATAACGCACGATTGCTCCACTTGCGACAGAGACGACCCAAGTGATTCAAATTTCCAGTACTGCACAGCTTTCATAGCGGCTTCTTCCAGCAATCGATTGGCTTTCTGGGTCGGTTGAACAGACTTTACTGTTCCATCAGGAAGAACGATAGTGAGAATTTTGACTTGAGCCGATACATTCGTACCGTATGGATATTTCGGCAATTCACCGCTGATTTTTCGGCGTGTCATTCCTTGAAGCCATCGCATCGAGAAACCTCCATCGCCTTCCCCATCTCCATTGCCTCCATATCCCAAACCATAGGGCGTACCCTCTGCAGAAGGTTTCGATGAACTACCTATTCCTGAAGGATCTACACCACTCGGGGGCTCACCGGTTTTGCCTGGGACAGGAACTCCACCCTTCCGCCACGGTTCCCGCGATTCTCCGCTCCCGCCGGAAATATCATTACGATCAGACGGAGCGTTTTTGTTGCTCCATATATTCTGCCGTACGTCTTTCTCATCCAATGGAAGCTTTTCTGCACCGCCAAATTCCGATAGAGTGTTTAAACCTTCACCGAGCTGACGTTCCTTCGGAGGATTCCGCTTTTTAGCATTCGATTGGTTTCTCAGAGGATTTGCTGGAAGGGACGCATCCAGAACATCTGGAGAGATATCCTGCCGAAGAGTGGGGTAAGCAGAGAGGCCAAATTCTACATCACCGAGCGGGCGCGGAAGTTCGATTTCGGAGTACTTAAAAATGCGTACAACGTGGCGCGGAGTTGGATTGAATGCTTCTTGATCAACGAATAACCAAAGCGAATTGAGGAAGGCAAGTGTAAGTGCGATAGAAAGAATAAAGGCGAGTGTCATGTGTTTCACATACACTCGTCGTAATTCTCCTGCACCGTATGAAACTCTTCCTAAGTGCGGCGATACTCTCACACATTCTCCTTCGCGCCGCACTTCACACTTCTCATCCGAATTGTATTACGCTCTCGCATATCACCATGCACACAATCATCGCATGACATGGCATATAACCGCGAGACGGTTCCCGATGCACCTACTTATTTCGAATCTTGTCAATAACGTAGTGTGCCTGCAACTGCGCTGCAAAATTTTTCACTGCTTTCTGTGCATCCTCACGAGACAGATATTTTCCAATGCGAACGGTGTACCAGGCTCCTCCCTTCATTGGAACCTTTTCGACAAATGAAGGATATCCTGCATATTCTAGATTCTTCGAAGTCTCTACTGCCTTGCTCTTCTCACGATATGCGATCACTTGTACAGTAAACTCGCCGCTCATCTCACTGAGTTTTGATACAGACTCAGTCTCAGCAACTTCTTCCTTCTCTACCGTCTCCTTCGGAGGTTCTGCTTTCTCTTCAACTGGAGCTGTTTCGACCAATGCAACATGAGATGTATCAGTTTGTTGCGGTGGTTCTTGCTTTGGTTCCTGTGCNNCTGTGCGGGTTGATCGATAGGCTCTTGCTGGAATGGCTCTTCTTGCATTTGCGTGACCGGTGCTTTTTTCTTACCCCAAAGCTTAATGATCCCGCGCTGGTTTAAAAAATACACTGTCCCCCCCACAATAAGGAGTAAAAAGACGATGAGTAAGATTGTTTTAGAGCCTCCGCCTCCACCACCGCTACTGCTTTTACTAATTTTCTTTTTCGCCGGAGGAGCCGCCGGCACCGGCGCTTCGTCAAACCCACCTTCATCAATGAGGTTCAAATCTGGCATGGAATAATCCTCCTTATTGTTTAGAAGTTTTTAACCGTTAATGATTTCTTGCTGTTAATTACCATTTCACTTGAACTGTAACGTACATTGTGAGAGGAAACTCTTGATATCCTCTCCACATTTCGTACCGTGCATCTGTTAAATTTTTTATTCCAATCGAGAGTCTCAAAAAATCGAGAGGTGCATATTCACCGCTCACATCAATTACAGTGTAACCTGAAACTGTCGATCTTCCAATAAGATCAGCTTGCTGCTCGCCAACAAACCTTACATCTGCATTCACCACAATCGCCGTTCTAAATTTGTGGCTCGCGCGGCATCCAGCTTCGATCGTAGGAAAATATGGAATTCGTTTTCCTAAAAACGAATCTTTAATCGATCGAAGCATTATGGTAGAAGCAAAATAATCATTTGACTCGAACTTTGCAACCATTTCCGCACAAAATGTGATAATTGTTACATGTTCGTTGTATGCCAACGTCCAGACTCCAGGGCGAGAAGAATCTGAGAACATGGTCAAATCACTGATTGATTTCACACCGAAGGACACGCGGCTTCGAACCATCTCATTCCAGTCCGATTCAACGCCAAGCTCGCCCGCATTACTCACATCTGTGTGTCGAATCGGCGAATCAGCAGAAAGAAATCGATTTTCTCGAATATTCGATGCCAGCGTCATCGGAATGACCATTGGCTTATATGATACATACACACAGTGCTGCGATGTTATTGGATAACTTACAGTCAACTGTGGACGCAGACGAAAAAGGCTCTGTCCTGCCATTCCTTGTGCCCAATACACATGCAATGATCCCTCGAAGAGCAATCCTGCATACCAATAATTTTGAATGCCGCCTGAGACATCCATAAATCCCAATCCGCCTGATGCAGTCATCCCATGAAATTTCATTTGAAGAGGAAGAGAGGCAATGGGCAGTACGGTTTGTAAATTCAGATCGAAGCGAGTTTCATTTGCAGAGGCAGATGAATCCGATACATTAATGTTATCGAGAGAAATTCCGACCGAATAGGGAAGATTGTTTATTGCCTGATTTTCTATTCCCACTTTCAATTGGAAATCAGAAATCGTCCGCTGGAGATTGGGTGTTGTTGAACCGTAGAAACGAAATGATTCACTCTTGTAACCGAGCCCGCCATCCAGCGCTGCGTTCTGAATCATCGGTTCGTTTGATGCAAGATATGTTCTACCCGCTGCTGTAAAACTTCCATCTGATTGATCAGTGTGTTGCGCAAATCCATTGGTGAGATGGTACGTACCGTCAAAAGTATATTGATAATTCGGCAACGACTGACCGAACCAAAATCCCGCTTGAGGTGTGAAGTACGAACCGATTCCCGCCT
>PLMS01000113.1 GCA_003142575.1 Ignavibacteriota bacterium | reverse complement strand
TGCTTTTGCCAAATATTGTTTTGTGACATCATCAACAGCAATTATTCCGTTCATTCCGCCTGCTTCAATTGCCATGTTTGTTAATGTCATTCTTTCATACATCGGTAATGAAAAAATTGCTTCGCCGTTAAATTCCATTGCACGGTAAGTGGCTCCGTCTGTTCCTATGTCTCCTAAGATTTGAAGAATTAAATCTTTTCCTGTCAAATATTCGGGCATCTTTCCATTAAATGTGAATTTCATTGATTCGGGAATCTTTTCCCAAATTTTACCCGTACCAAGAATAAATGCTGCATCGGTATTACCAACACCGGTGGAAAACATCCCGAATGCCCCCGAAGTACACGTATGCGAATCGGTTCCAAATAAAACCTTTCCCGGAACATTGTAACCTTCTTCAGCAAGGGCAATATGACAGACACCCTTATATCTATCAGTACCAACATCATAATAGTTTGGTAAGTCATATTCATTTACAAATTGACGAAGAATTTCTACATTTCTGTTAGCATGCGGATTTTTTGTAAATATATAGTGATCCGGAAAGATTACTAATTTTTCTTTATCCCATATTTTTGCTTTCTCACCAAATTCTTTTTTCCATATTGCAATAGTGGGAGGCCCGCAAACATCGTGGGTCATTAAAATGTCAACGTCAAGCCAGACATTTTCCCCGGCTTTAACAGACGCCCGTCTGGCAGCTCTTGCTAAAATCTTTTCTGTGATTGTCATTCCCATAATTAATCCTTACTTCCTATTTAATTGCTATACCGTTTTCTGTTAATTCAATTTTTGTATTTGTAAAAATCAGGTACTGGTTAATCGCCTGCAAGAAAGCTTTAGCACTTGCTTCAATAATATCCGTTGAAGTTCCTCTTCCCGTAAAGGAATTTTCTCCGCTTCGGATTCTTATTATTGATTCACCTAATGCCTGTCTTCCCGAAGTAACTGAACGAACATTATATGATTCTACGGTAGGTTTGATTCCAAGCGCTCTTTCAATTGCGTTGAAAACCGCATCGACCGGTCCGTCACCTGTTGATGATTCCTGCAATGCATTTTCTTTGGTTTTGATTCTGACAGTTGCAGTCGGAATTGTATTTGTCCCCGCATTAACATGCATGTATTCCAGTTCATACAACTCTTCTTCTTTGAAAATTTCATCTCCCATCAGCACCCGCAAATCATCATCAAATACTTCTTTCTTTTTATCTGCAAGTTCAAGAAATGCTTCATAAACCTTTTTTATTTCGGATTCGGTAACATGGTATCCCAGCTCATTCAGCCTAACCTTTAATCCATGTCTGCCCGAATGTCTGCCAAGAACGATTTTTGTTTTGTTAACTCCAACAGATTCGGGGGTCATTATTTCATAAGTTTGTTTATTCTTCAACATTCCATCCTGATGAATTCCGGATTCGTGTGCAAAAGCATTTTCACCTACAATTGCTTTATTGGGCTGCACAATCATTCCCGTGAAACCGGAAACCATTCGGCTAGTATTATAAATTTCCGAAACATTGATGTCTGTATAGTAGTTACAAATATCTTTTCTAACTTTTAATGCCATAACAATTTCTTCGAGAGATGCATTCCCTGCACGTTCACCGATTCCGTTGATCGTACATTCGACCTGACGTGCACCATTTTGAATTGCGGCAATGGAGTTGGCAACGGCCAGTCCGAGGTCATTGTGACAATGCGAACTCAAAACAGCTGACCCAATATTGGGAACGCGTTCGCGTATCATGCGGAACATGGCACCGTACTCATCAGGAATTGCATAACCCACCGTGTCCGGAAGATTGATGATCGTTGCACCTGCTTTGATCGTGGCTTCAACAATTTCACAAAGATAAATGATATCGCTCCGGGAGGCGTCTTCGCATGAAAATTCAATATCATCACACAATGACTTCGCATATTGCACAGCCCAGATGGCATCCTTTAATACTTGCTCTCGAGATTTCTTCAGTTTGTATTTGAGATGCAGATCCGAAGTAGCGATAAATATATGTATGCGTGGTTTTGCTGCTTCACGAATTGCTTCCCACGCACGATCGATGTCCGCTTTCACTGCACGAGCAAGAGCTGCCACTGTGCAGGTCTTGATCTTTTCTGCAATCAATCTTACCGACTCGAAGTCGCCAACAGATGAAATAGGGAATCCTGCTTCAATCACATCCACGCAGAGCAGTTGGATCTGACGGGCCATGCGAATCTTCTCTTCAAAGTTCATGCTGCACCCGGGTGACTGTTCACCGTCGCGCAACGTCGTGTCGAATATAAATACGCGGTCTTCCATGATCGACTCTCCTATATCTTTTTATTTTCTATTTGTACCAGTTTACGAATCCAATCCATCAGCGTTGCAAATTGATCCGGTGTAAGCGATTGTGCTCCGTCGGAAAACGCTTCTTCCGGATTCGGATGCACTTCAATGATTAATCCATCAGCACCTGCAGCAACAGCAGCCTTTGCCATCGGCGTTACGAGACTTCGTACACCTGTCCCATGACTTGGATCGGCGATGACGGGCAAATGACTGAGTTCTTTCAACGCGGGCACGGCGGAAAGATCGAACGTATTACGCGTATAATCTTCAAATGTCCGGATGCCGCGTTCGCAGAGTATCACTTGCTCGTTGCCTTGAGACATAATATACTCAGCCGACATTAAGAGTTCTTTTAATGTGCTGGACTGTCCGCGTTTGAGCAAGACCGGTTTCTTCAGCTTGCCGACTTCTTTCAGTAAAACAAAATTCTGCATATTACGCGCGCCAAGCTGAAGGATATCTGAATATTCCGCAACCAGAGCCACATCCGTTGGCGTGATTACTTCAGTGATAATCAGCAGTCCTGTTTTTTCTCGCGCTTCAACGAGAAGCTTCAATCCTTCCTCTTCTAATCCTTGAAAACTGTACGGTGATGTCCGCGGCTTAAACGCTCCGCCACGCAGTACTTTTGCGCCAGCCTTTTTTACATGTTCTGCCGATTGCAAAATCTGTTCTCGACTTTCTACGGAACACGGGCCCGCCATCACAACGAAGTGATCGCTTCCGATAACAACCGGCGGCATAGCGCTTCCACTCGGTGCAGGAATTGTTATGTTCGTGCGTGAATCATGCCACTCACGACTGGCAAGCTTGAACGGTTTCAGAATCGGAACGACATTTTCCACTCCATCGAGTGAGTCGAGCGCTTGCAGACGAAATTTACCGCGCTCATCACCAACACATGCAATCACTGTGCGCAGTTCCCCATAAATTGGGTGAACCTTAAAGCCAAGTTCTTTGACTTTGTCAAAGACATGTTCAATTTGCTGCTGGCTCGCACCAGCCTTCATTACAATAATCATCGAACAACTTTCTTTATGGATAATCTACTGCATTAGACTGTACCGGGTGTACGGTGCTTTAACAAATGATAACTGATCGAATCGACCAGCGCTTTCCAGCTTGCTTCCACAACGTCCGGAGACACGCCAACCGTATTCCATGACGATTCACCGTTCTCGGTTTCGATCAATACGCGCACCTTTGCTGCTGTGGCATTTTGCGTGTCGAGCACACGCACCTTGTAATCGGTCAAATGGATCTGACTCAATTCAGGATAAAATTTTTCGAGAGCCTTACGCAGTGCTTTATCGAGTGCGTTGATCGGACCGTCTCCTTCGGCAGCGGTGATTTCTGTTTCGTTGCCTACGCGTATCTTAATCAACGCTTCAGAACGTGCGTCCTTTTCAAGACTATCTTTTTGGATACTGACCTTAAATCGCTCTAAATCGAAGAAATGTTTCATCTCTCCGGTATGACGTTTCACCATCAACTCAAACGATCCTTCGGCATCTTCATAGCTGTAGCCGTAGTGTTCCATCTCTTTGATTTCGTCAACAATTTTCTGCACGGCCGGAGATGATTCATCAAGTTGCACTCCCAACTCTTTCGCTTTGAAAATGATATTGCTTCGTCCTGAGAGATCAGATATGAGAACTCTCCGCACACTGCCGACTGCTTCCGGCATGACATGCTCATACGTAAGCGCAGTCTTCATTACCGCACTCACATGAACGCCGCCTTTATGTGCAAACGCACTTTCCCCGACAAACGGAAGATTCTTCTGGTGTTTCATATTTGCCAGTTCACTCACATAGCGCGAGACACCGGTGAGATGCAACAATTGTTCATCTGAAACGCAGCGATACCCCATCTTCAATTGGAGGTCGGGTATAATAGAGCACAGATTGGCATTCCCGCAACGTTCGCCATAACCGTTGATCGTACCCTGCACTTGGATACATCCTTCGCGTACTGCCAACAATGCACTTGCGACTGCCGTTTCGGAATCGTTGTGCGTGTGAATACCGAGAGGAGTCGAGACGCTTTTCTTGACTTCGCGCACTATTTCCGCTACTTCCCATGGCAATGTTCCGCCGTTGGTGTCGCAGAGAACAAGAATTTCGGCACCTGCTTTGCCTGCAGCTTGCAACGTCTGCACAGCGTAGGCTTTGTCATGTTTATACCCATCGAAGAAATGTTCTGCATCGTAGATCACTTCTTTCCCATGCTTCTTGAGATAGGCAACGGAGTCGGCAATAATCGTCAAATTTTCTTCAGGAGTAATTTGCAGCGCTTGTTTCACATGCAGAAGCCACGATTTTCCGAAGATGGTTACAACCGGTGTCTGCGCATCCAACAACGCACGAATATTCGCATCCTTTTCAACAGGATTTTTCGCACGGCGTGTGGATCCGAATGCTGCAATCTTTGCATGCGTGAATTTGGTGTCACGGGCGCGCTCGAAGAATTCCATATCCTTGGGATTCGAACCGGGCCATCCGCCCTCGATGTACGTTACACCAAACGAATCGAGCCGTTTAGCAATCTTTATTTTATCTTCGGCAGAAAAGGAAATATCTTCTCCTTGTGTACCGTCGCGCAGCGTTGTGTCATACAATGAAATTTGTTGCATAAACAGCCTTTGCATGATCTATGAGTGAAAAATTTTAATTAATGTGCAGAGGCGTTTGAGAGAACGCCCCGACACTTTGCAATACATCAAACCGAATTAATTCTGTCCTCGGCCACTGACTCCTTTAATTTTCTTGGAAATAGCTTTCGCTTTTTCTTTGGGGCGAAGCGCACGGACAGCGGCACCGGCTTTCCACATTTCGGAATCATGAATTTCTGCGAGTTTCTTTGCCAAATACTCTTGATAATCCTTGCCGCCGCAATCTTGAATCACTTCGCGAGTTTCCTGACCGCTCTTGACGGATTCGTACAGCTTTTCGAACACCGGCAGATTTGCCTGATGGAAAATCGGTCTCCACTTCAATGCACCGTGTTGTGCAGTGACAGAACAGTTTGAATACATCCAGTCCATTCCGTTTTCATCAACAAGCCGAATAAGGCTCTGTGTCAGTTCCTCAACTGTTTCATTGAACGCTTCCGACGGTGAATGGCCGTTCTTACGAAGGACGTCATACTGTGCCTGCATAAGGCCTGCAAGTGCGCCCATTAACACACCACGTTCGCCCGTGAGATCGCTGTAGACTTCTTTCAAAAATGTTGTCAGGAACAAATACCCAGAGCCAATTGCGATGCCGACAGCCAAACAGCGTTCTTCTGCTCGGCCGGTTGCATCCTGAAACACACCATAACTTGAATTGATACCGGCCCCGGACAGAAAGTTTCGGCGAACATTCAAACCGGAACCTTTTGGAGCAACCAAGATCACATCGACATCTTTCGGCGGGATCACACCGGTCTCTTCTTTATAGGTGATAGAGAATCCATGCGAAAAGTACAACGCATCACCGGGTTTGAGATTCTGTTTGACCACAGGCCAAATAATTCGCTGAGCTGCATCAGATACAAGCATCTGGATAATAGTTCCGCGCCGAACAGCTTCTTCAATCGGAAAAAGAGTTTTGCCGGGAATCCAGCCGTCTTTCACCGCACGGTCCCAGTCCTTTTTATATTCTTTCGACTGGCCGATAATCACATGAATGCCATTGTCTTTCATGTTGAGAGCTTGGGCAGGCCCTTGTACGCCATAACCAATAACAGCTACAACTTCCTTCTTGAGAACTTTGCGCGCTTTTGCAAGTGAAAATTCTTTACGTGTGACGACCTTTTCTTTCTCACCGCCAAAATCGATGATTGCCATGGGTTTTTCTCCTTATTGATTACTTGTTGTTTTATTATTCTACATTCGTTTTATGATGAATCTAACAACCGACAACACAGAGTTACTCAACTTACCTTCGTGATTTTATTTTTAAGTTCCTTCAGCATCTTTTTCTTCGTGTCTTCTCACGGACACACTCCTACGGTAAATTTGAAAATCCCATCAATTGAAGATCCATTGAACGGGCAGCCTTCCGTCCCTCTGCAATTGCCCAAACGACTAATGACTGACCGCGTCGCATATCTCCCGCAGCGTATACTCCGGGGATTGAAGTCAAATAATTCTCGTCCGTAGAGACATTCCCACGGGAATCAAGAGCAACACCCAACTCGTCGAGCAGTCCACTCTTCGTCGGACCGGTGAATCCCATCGCAATCAAAACCAGATCGGTGTCGATGGAAAATTCTGATCCCGGAACCGGTTTGAATTCCGGTGCAGCACCGACACGCACGGCATGCAATTTCTTTACATTGCCTTCTGAGTCGCCTTCAAAACGGGTTGTCGCAATAGACCAGTCTCGTATTCCGCCTTCTTCGTGAGCAGCCTCTATGCGCAACTGCAGCGGCCACAACGGCCACGGTGTGCTTGGAGATCTGTCAATCGGAGGCTTAGCCATGATCTCAAACAGCTGGACTGATGCCGCCTTCTGCCGATGGCAGGTGCCAAGACAGTCGGCGCCTGTATCGCCGCCACCAAGAATAATCACTCGCTTGCCTGCTGCGAGAATTGATTTTGCCGGATCAACAATGGTCCCGCCAACGCGCTTATTTTGCTGTGTCAGAAAATCCATCGCAAAGTGAATTCCTTTCAACTCACGGCCAGGAACTTTCAGATCACGGGGAGATTCAGATCCACCAGTAAGAAGTAAAGCGCTGTACGACCTCTGCAATTCATCGGAAGCAATATTCATTCCAACATGGGCTTTCGTTGCAAACACAATTCCTTCTGCCTGCATTATTTCGATGCGCCGGTCAACCTGAAATTTTTCCAATTTGAAATCGGGAATTCCATAACGTAACAATCCGCCGATGCGGTCGTTCTTCTCGTACACTGTCACATGATGTCCGGCACGATTCAATTGCTGTGCCGCTGCAAGTCCGGCCGGTCCCGATCCGATCACTGCAATCGTTTTTCCTGTTCGTACTGCTGGACGTTCGGGCTTGATCCATCCTTCGCGGAACGCCACATCGATGATCGAACGCTCGATCGCTTTGATCGCGACGGCCGGTTCATTGATAGCCAACACGCAAGCCGTTTCGCATGGTGCAGGGCAAATACGCCCGGTGAATTCCGGAAAATTATTGGTCGAATGCAAAATACGGATCGCTTCTTTCCATCGATTCCGGTACACAAGATCATTCCAATGCGGAATGACATTGTTCAACGGACATCCTATATGACAAAAAGGAATTCCGCAATCCATGCAGCGCGCACCTTGTGTCCGAACCTTTTGATCTGCAAACTCCTGATAGACATCCTGCCAATCATTAATACGCTCGGCTACCGGGCGGCGTGCCGGTGTTTCGCGCTTGAATTCCAAAAATCCGGTTGGCTTACTCATGGGACACCTCTTCGACAACCGCTGTCGATGTTGTTTCCTTCGCAGGAGCATTTGCTGCTGCGCCTAAGACTCTCTTATAGTCATGCGGAAATACTTTGACAAATTTCTTTACCAGCTGCTGCCATCGGTCGAGAATAAATCGCGCACGGGGACTTGCAGTGTATTCGAAATGTTTTTCCACTAGTTTTCGCACTGTTTCTTCGTCTTTCGCATCAAGCGGATCGACATCAACCATGGATCGGTTACAGAGTGTTGCAGAAAACGCGCCGGTTTCATCCAGCACGTATGCAAAACCACCCGACATACCTGCCGCAAAATTTTTCCCCGTCGGTCCGAGGACTACTACTGTGCCGTTCGTCATATATTCGCAGCCATGAGCGCCGACCGATTCTACAACAGCCGTCGCACCGGAGTTGCGGATGGCAAAACGTTCACCTGCTTTTCCATTGAAGTATGCTTCGCCGCTCGTCGCTCCATATAAAATGACATTGCCGACCACTGTATTTTCTTCGGGTACACACTTCGATCTTCGCGAAGGATAAATAATAAGTCTGCCGCCTGACAATCCTTTTCCTGTGTAATCGTTGGCGTCTCCTTCAAGCATGAGCGTAATACCATGCGCTAGAAATGCACCAAAGCTCTGGCCTGCGGAACCGGAAAAATGTATCTTAATCGTATTCTCCGGCAATCCAGCGGAACCGTATTTTCTGGCAATTTCTCCGCTGAGCATCGCACCGACAGTCCGATGGACGTTTCGAATCGGAAGATCAAATTCGACTGGAACTGCCTTCTCAATTGCATCTTTTGCATTTTCGATCAACTGATGATCGAGCACATCATTCAATCCGTGCTCCTGTAAAATTTGACTGCGGCGGCCAAAACGCGACGGCGCCGGAGGATTATGCAAGAGGAACGAAAGGTCGATATGTTTTGCCTTCCAGTGTTCGACCCCCTTACGTGCTTCCAGCATATCGACGCGCCCAATCATTTCGTCAACTTTTCTGAATCCAAGCTGTGCCATGATCTCGCGCAATTCTTCAGCAACAAAGAAAAAGAAATTGATGACATGTTCCGGTGTTCCTTCGAACTTCGCACGCAGACCTGGATCTTGTGTTGCAATACCGACCGGACATGTATTGAGATGACATTTTCGCATCATAATGCATCCCATCGAAATCAACGGCATGGTCGAAAAACCATACTCTTCCGCACCCAGCAATGCCGCAATAGCCACATCGCGGCCTGTTTGCAGTTTTCCATCTGTCTGCAACCGGACACGGCTGCGCAGGTCGTTCAACACCAGCACTTGTTGTGCTTCTGCAAGTCCGATCTCCCATGGGATACCGGCATGCTTAATGGATGACAGCGGCGATGCTCCTGTTCCGCCTGAATCACCGCTGATAAGAATCGAATCTGCATGTGCTTTCGCTACACCTGCAGCAACGGTGCCGACACCATTTTCCGCAACAAGTTTCACCGAAATGCGTGCGCGCGGATTGACATTCTTCATATCGAAAATCAATTGCGCCAGATCTTCGATGGAATAAATATCATGATGCGGCGGCGGCGAAATAAGTTGGACGCCCTGAATAGAATGCCGCGTTCTCGCAATGATAGCATCTACTTTATGACCGGGGAGTTGCCCGCCCTCGCCGGGTTTTGCACCTTGTGCAATCTTAATTTGAATTTCATCTGCATTGACCAAATAGTTTGCCGAGACGCCAAAACGAGCCGAAGCAATTTGTTTGATGGCGCTCCGGCGGAGATTTCCGTCGGCATCCGGCTTGAATCGTTCTTCATCCTCGCCGCCTTCACCGGTATTCGACCTGCCACCCATGCGGTTCATCGCAACAGCGAGTGTTTCATGCGCTTCTTTACTAATGGAGCCGTACGACATTGCTCCTGTGACAAATCGTTTAACGATTTCCTTTACCGGTTCCACTTCTTCAATCGGAACAGTACGCGTTCCTTTTTTGAATTCCATCAGTCCGCGTAAGTTATACAATCCGCCATTTTGATTGTTCAGATGCTGAGCGTATTCTTTATAACTCTTCTTATCCGACAACCGAACCGCCTGCTGAAGTTTCGTGATAGTTGTGGGATTTACCATATGCCGTTCACCGTTGATGCGGAAATAATAATTCCCGCCGAGATCGAGCTCTGAATCGGCGCTGGTGAGTTTCCGGAACGCAAAGTCATGCTTCATCTTTGCTTCCATCGCTATCTCATTCAGTCCGATGCCGCCGATGCGCGATGCGATACCTGTAAAATATTTCGCGATGAGTTCTTTTCCCAACCCGATCGCTTCAAAGACCTGCGCACCCTGATAACTTTGTAATGTGGAAATACCCATCTTAGACATTGTTTTGAGTATTCCCTTGTTTACTGCTTTTTTATAATTGTAAACCGCTTTTTCGAATGTGATCTCCTCTGGAAAATACCCCCGATTTGCAAGTTCTTCCAATGTTTCGATAGCGAGATACGGATTGACCGCACTTGCACCGAAGCCAATCAGCAAGCAGTAATGCATCACTTCGCGCGGCTCGCCGGATTCCACGACCAGCGCCACCTGTGTACGGGTCTTTTCCCGAACGAGATGATTGTGCACCGCAGTCAGCGCCAGCAAACTCGGGATCGAGGCGTACTCTTCATCGACACCACGATCGGAGAGAATGATAATCGTGTACCCGGATTTTATTGCCAACGACGCACGGCGGCAGAGACCATCTAATGCCCGTTCAAGTTCTTTTTCGCCGCCATCAACTCTGAAAAGCATCGGCAGCATCGTGGCAAGAAAATCGCCTTGCGAGACGCGCCGCATTTTTTCCAGGTCGCGGTTTGTCAAAATCGGCTCGAGCAATTTCAGCGTATGGCAATGCTTCGGTGTCTCGTCCAGCAAGTTGCCTTCCGTGCCGATGTAACTTGTCAGCGACATCACCAATTCTTCACGGATCGAATCAATCGGCGGATTGGTAACCTGTGCAAAATTTTGTTTAAAGTAATTGAACAATGGCTGCGGTTTATCTGAAAGACATGCCAGCGGTGTATCCGCACCCATCGAACCAATAGGTTCCTGTGCATCAGTTGCCATCGGAACTACGATCATCCGGATATCTTCGTCTGTGTATCCGAACGCGCGCTGGCGTTTGAGCAAATCCTCAGGACTAAACCCAATTTCGTGCGGCGGTTCAGGAAGCTGATCCAACCGAATTTGATTTTCTTGAATCCATTGAGCATAGGGCTGCCGGCTCGCAAGCCGTGTTTTAATTTCCTCATCCGGAATGATTCGCTTTTCTGTAAGATCGGCAAGCAGCATATTGCCCGGTTCAAGACAACCTTTGTGCTTCACGTTCTCTGGTTCAACATCCAGCACACCCGTTTCAGATGCCATGATCAGGAAGTTATCATTCGTTACCAAATAGCGCGCAGGACGGAGTCCATTGCGGTCAAGCGTAGCACCGATCACACGGCCGTCGGTAAATGCAACCGCGGCTGGACCGTCCCACGGTTCCATCAACGATGCGTGGAATTCATAGTACGCCCGTTTCTCAGGAGACATACCGGTATCCGCTCCCCATGCTTCGGGAATAAGAATCGTCATTGCATGAGGCAAGCTGCGTCCGCTCATCGTGATGAGTTCGACTGCATTATCCAACGCCGCAGAGTCGCTCACTCCCGGCTGGATGATTGGGAACAATTTGTCGATGTTGCTGCCAAACACATCCGACGTAAGAACTGATTGACGTGCATGCATCCAGTTGACGTTCCCGCGCAGCGTGTTGATCTCTCCGTTATGACAAATATACCGGAACGGATGCGCAAGCTGCCAGCTGGGAAATGTGTTCGTAGAAAACCGCTGATGCACGAGACACAGAGCACTCATCGTATCGGGATCCGACAGCTCTTTATAGAAGCGCGCAATCTGCGGCGCGATCAATAATCCTTTATAAATAATTGTCCGCGCAGACAGCGATGGGACATAAAAGAAATTTTTATTCAGAATAGTCGACGCAGCAATTTCCGATTCGGCTCGTTTTCGAACGATATACAGTTTTCGTTCGAGCTCGTCGGTTGTCATCCCGGGAGCGCATCGAATGAAAACCTGTTCGATGTACGGCTGGGAGACACGTGCAACACGACCGATAGCATCTGCATCCAGCGGAGTGTCACGCCATCCGAGCATGCTTAATCCCTCTTCCTGCACAATTCGTTCGATGATGGCTTCGCATTCAAAACGAGGCTGTGGTTCGACAGGCAGAAATAACATCCCGACACCGTACTCACCTTCCGGTGGTAAGGTAAATCCGAGTCTTCCACATTCTCGTGCAAAAAACTTATGCGGTATCTGAATGGTAATACCGGCGCCGTCTCCCGTTTTCGGATCGGAGCCGCTCGCGCCGCGATGGGCGAGGTTTACTAATATCTGGATTCCCTTCATGATCGTTTCATGCGAACGCTCGCCGTTCACATTAACGATAAAACCGATTCCACACGCATCATGCTCGTTACGCGGATCGTACAACGGAAAATCTTTAAATACATCTGAAGTCATTTCTCTTGCCTTTGTCCTGTCTTTCTCACCTTATCCATTTATGCTTCGCCTTGAAACTCTCGTTTGATTGCAACGCGGCCCGTGCGTGCCAGTTCTTTAATCCCGAACGGTTTCAACATATTAATAATTGCATCCACCTTGAGCTGCGTACCGGTCGCTTCTATTGTCAGCGTTTTTGGACTGACATCCACTACCTTCGTACGGAAAATTTCCGAGATCTGCATGATCTCCATCCGCGTTGTTGGTGTGGATTGTACTTTCACCAAAGCCAGTTCTCTGTCGACAAACGTGTCGTCTGTCAAATCTACCACTTTAATTGTATCGATCAGCTTATGAAGTTGCTTCATAATTTGCTCGATGATCTGATCGTCACCACGCGTTACGATGGTCATACGCGAGACAGCTTCATCTTCTGTCGGACCGACAGTGAGACTATCGATGTTGTACCCTTTGGCGGCAAAAAGTCCGGCAATTCTATTTAATGTACCGAAATGATTTTCTACCGTCATCGAAATTGTGTGCTGTTTTATCTGTTCCTTTGTCGCTGATGATGCCATGGTATCTTCTCCTGTTTTCAGTAACATTATCCTTTTGCATGAATCATCGTTTTGTGTGTCGCGTGTGTTTGTACCAGCGGCTCCGGACTATCCATGATTTCGTTCACCGTTTGNNCAAACTCTACCAGAATGGGGCCTTCAGTATATTTCAACGCTGTTTTGATAGTGCTTTCAACTTCTGCTGGTGCTGTCACTCGTATTCCACGAATACCGTACGCTTCAGCCAGTTTCACGAAATCCGGACTGGTAATTCGCGTATGAGAATACCGCTTCTTCCAGAATAATTCCTGCCATTGACGCACCATTCCAAGAAATCCGTTGTTGAAAATAAATATTTTCAAAGGAAGCTTATTATGTGCTACGGTTGCCATTTCCTGAATGTTCATTTGAAAACCACCGTCGCCGCTGATGCAGATAACCGGCAAATCGTTCCTGCCAAATGCTGCACCCATGGCTGCGGGAAGCGAGAAACCCATTGTTCCTAACCCGCCCGACGTTATACACGTGCGCGGATGTTTCCACTTGAAGAACTGTGCCGTCCACATTTGCGATTGACCGACATCGGAAACAACGATGGCATCACCGTCCGTGATTTCGCCGAGCTTGTGAATGACATGCTGTGCACGGAGCGATTCGTCATGCTTATACCGCAGCGGATGTTCGGCTTTCCATCCATCAATAGTCTTCAACCACTCTTTCGTATCCAGCGGTTTCACAAGTTCATTCAAATGTTTGAGAACGCGCTTCACATCTCCGACGATGGGAACATCCACCGGCACATTTTTACTGATAGCAGACGGATCAATATCGATATGAATTTTTTTCGCGTTCTTTGCAAATGCTTCTACTTTTCCGGTGACACGATCATCAAATCGCGCACCGATAGCAACAAGCACATCGCATTGATCGACAGCCATATTGGAGTACCACGTTCCGTGCATGCCAAGCATACCGAGCGCCAGCTTACTCTGCTCAGGGTACACACCCAATCCATGTAATGTCGTGGTGATCGGAGCACGCAGCTTATCTGCAAGCGCACGAACTTCAGCAGACGCATTGGAACTTATCACACCGCCGCCAACATATAAGAGCGGCCGCTTCGCTTCATTGAGAAGTTCCGCCGCTTTCTTGATTTGTTTGATGTTTCCCTCCACAGTCGGATTATAGCTGCGGAGCGCAATAGTCTTGGGATATTCAAACACAGCTTTCGCCGCAAGCACATCTTTCGGCAAATCGACAAGCACGGGACCGGGTCTGCCGGTGGTGGCAATGTAAAATGCCGCCTTAATAGTATTTGCCAACTCGTTAATATCTTTAACGAGATAATTATGTTTTGTGATCGGGCGCGTGATGCCGACGATGTCCACTTCCTGAAATGCATCGTTCCCGATAAGCTTCGTGATAACCTGACCGGTAAACACAACAAGCGGTATCGAATCCATATACGCATCGGCAATGCCGGTGACAGCATTCGTTGCACCGGGACCGGATGTCACCAGTACAACCCCGGGTTTGCCGGTCGCCTTGGAATATCCTTCCGCCGCATGCGTTGCTCCTTGTTCGTGCCGCGTGAGAATGTGTTTGATGTGTGTCAGATCGTGCAGCACATCATAGATACCGATGACGACGCCGCCCGGATACCCAAAGAGAATATCGACACCTTCTTCAACAAGGCACCGTACAAAAATTTCTGCTCCTGTCATCATTTTCCCTTGATGATTGTCTTGTGCTTTTGTCGGTGTCATAACAGTATTCCCGAATTAGTTCTTAGATGTAAAAAATATTTTCTTTCTTAACTTCTCAGCGTTGCGCCGGTATTGGCGCTTGTTACAAAATGCGCATATCGCCGCAGCCATTTGCTCGTTGTGCGGGGTTTGAATTCCGGCAGAGCTGCAATGCGCGAACGAATTTCTTCGTCGCTCAGACGAACATGTAATGTACGGGCGTCAAGATCGATGTCGATGATATCGCCTGCACGCAATGCTGCAATAGGACCACCGCCCGCTGCTTCAGGTGAAACATGTCCGATGCATACACCGCGTGTTCCGCCGGAAAAACGTCCGTCGGTTATGAGCGCAACTTTTTCTCCTAATCCCATTCCCATAATTGCTGAAGTGGGCGAGAGCATTTCCTGCATTCCGGGTCCGCCGCGAGGTCCTTCGTAACGAATCACGACCACATCGCCCGCTTGCACTTGTCCCGCAAGAATTCCTGCCTGCGCTTCTTCCTGACTTTCAAAAATACGCGCGGGTCCGCTGTGCTTACGCATCGAAGCAGCAACTCCTGCAGTTTTAATAACGCTGCCTTCAGGTGATAGATTCCCGAAAAGGATCGCCAATCCTCCTTTTGCCGAATGCGGATTTTCAACCGGACGAATGACTTCTGCGTTCTTCACTTTTGATTTTGCAACAATACTGCGCAATGTTTTTCCGCTCACCGTCGGCCGATCAAGATGCAGCAGATCGTCGCCTTTTCTTGTTATTTCATTGAGGATCGCGGGAACACCGCCTGCCTTGTGCAAATCTTCAATATGCCACGGACCCGATGGACTAATTTTTGATAAATGCGGAATTTTATCCGCCACTTCATTGATGCGTGAAAGCGGATAGTCTATACCGGCTTCGTTGCAGAATGCAAGCGTGTGCAGCACGGTGTTCGTACTTCCGCCCATCGCCATATCTAACGCAAAGGCATCATCAATAGCATCCTGTGTAACGATATCGCGGGGTCGGATATTTTTTTCAATCAGCTTCATAATTATTTTTCCGGCTTCCTTCGTCAGATCATTCCGCTGTTTGCTTTTCGCAAGAGCAGTTCCGTTGAAAGGCAGCCCCAGACCGATCACTTCCAGAAGACAATTCATGGAATTGGCAGTAAAGAGTCCGGAACAAGAACCGCAGGACGGGCAGGCGAATTTCTCAAGAATCTTTAACCGCTTCGCGTCCATGGTCCCGGCTTTGTACGCACCGACTCCTTCGAACACGGAAATAAGATCGATGGTTTTGCCATCGGGAGTTCTTCCGGCTTTCATTGCACCGCCGGTAACAAAAAAAGTGGGGATATTGGTACGGAGCGCGCCCATCACCATGCCGGGAACAATTTTATCGCAGTTCGGGATGCAGACCATGCCGTCGAAAGCATGACCTTCGATCATTGTTTCGATGCAATCGGCAATGAGTTCGCGTGAAGGCAAGCTATATTTCATTCCGGCATGACCCATGGCAATGCCGTCGTCGACCGCGATGGTATTAAACTCGAACGGCACGCCGCCTGCTGCGCGGATGGCTTTCTTTACTAACTTTCCGAAGGCCTGCAGGTGCACATGGCCAGGAACGATATCCACATAAGAATTGGCAACAGCAATGAACGGCTTGCCGAAGTCCGCCTCTTTTACGCCTGTAGCGCGGAGCAAGGCACGGTGGGGTGCTCGTTCAAACCCTTTTTTGATGATGTCAGATCGCATAGTTCATTCCTTTCAGACAGAATACAATACATTTTTTCCTCTGCCAGAGGAGAACGTTGCAAGACCTGATTTATTGTGGAACCGATTTCGGTGTGCTTCGTCAACCTCTGGCTTTACTCAGCCTACAATAATAAGGCTAAGTACAAGCAGGAGGCTAAGAATAAGAGTCAGCGGTAAAATACCAAGTGTGGACAGAAGAACCGTTAGCCGGATATTTCTTCCGGCACTGTTGAATGATGTAAAAGAGGTTCTATGGTTGTTCTGTTTCATTGTATTTCAGTAAATAAATTCTCCTATACCATACGAAAATCTTTTGAGTTTGTCAAGAGTTGAGCAGAAAAATCTTAATCTAAACCTGAAAATTATGAGCATTTATATAGGGAACTGATGTTTTTGCCGACGGGAGCACGGTGGGACGGGGAACGCAGGCAGGTACACCGCTTTAAAGAATCAATACATAAAAAAAACTCACATCAATGATGTGAGCTTTTTCTGTTTTTTTACTGCCACGCTTTGTTAAAAAAATCATTTCAATACTAACATCTTCTTCGTTTGAGTAAAATTCCCGTTTTGTATTCTATAGAAATAGATTCCGCTCGTCAGATTTGCTGCATCAAATTGTATTTCATGCGAGCCTGCAGATTCTTCTCCATTGACCACGGTTGCCAGTTCTTTACCGAGGATATTGAATACTTTCACAGTCACAAGACCATTTTGCGGGAGAACATAGCGTATGGTCGTTGTGGGATTGAACGGATTGGGATAATTTTGTTCCACAAGAAATCGATCAGGTTGGACGGCATTCTCTTTGATGCCGGTCGAAGAAATTACTCGTATAATGCCCGACATTCCTACGCCGCCGGTAGAGCCGTGTATAACACAATAGTATTGAAAATTCCCGACGGATGTAAATACTTTATCATATGTCCATGCCGAGGATAAAGCCGATCCATTTGTAAAACTCCCGTCATCTGCCACAACATTATGGAATCCGCCTTGATTTTCCCATCGTATTGTATCTCCCGTATGGATAGTCAGATCGGCCGGGGTAAACGTCATACCCGAGGCAATGACGATGTGGAGAGTCTGTGAAATACCCGGGACTGGAGCGGTAACGAATAATAGTGCTACGACAATCAATATTGATGCAATTCTCATCTTACACCTCCTTATGAAAAGTCTTTAATTGTACAGAAGAATTATAAATTTAAAACATTACCGTGGGTGAATAGGTTCCTGAGATACCTTCGATAATGGATTGCCAACTTCGTAGGGGTGAAAGGGGAGCGTACGGTAGAATAAAGAAAGATCACAACGAACCTGTGAGCTTTTATAAACCATCGATCTATTTCAGTTATGGGCTGTTATCTAATATTTCGCAAAGCCGCATGTGAATGTTCTCATCATGTTTTTTACCTAACCCCCTTTTATTCCCCCTTTCACAAAGGGGAGCGTATTACAACAATATGCGTAAGCATATCACCAAAGCAACGCAGACATTCCTTGAGTATATAGGAGTTCGGTTATTTCGTCAGTTTCATGACATATTCCGGCGGGGCAGGGTCACCTTTGAAGAAGTCTTTTTGCTTACCGCGGGAAAGAGCCCACCGGTCTAACCACGATATGCCCCATTTGCCATACACCGTTACCGGCGTTTGATATACCGTGTCTTCGAGAGCTTTCTCCATACTGATAAATGTATATCCATGCGATGTATAGAGCAACGCAAGAGAATCCATATACTCCGAGTTTAGCCAGCTTGCATGCACCAGCAATATCTGCCGGATGTTTCGGCCAAAGAGCGCTTGCGCTTGATATTCGTAAAACAATATTTTCTTTTCCATATACACAAGATAATCCCGCCCGATCCGTCTATAAAGCGCCGTATCGTTTTTCATGCGTGCCCGTTGGTACGCCACTGCAAAAAAATAATCATCGGTATCGATGGTGACCGGTGCAATGGTAGAGCCGTGCTGTGCTAAAAAATTGCTCAGCGAGTCTGCCTTGAGTTTCGTGTTACCCGTATGAAGAAAGGGATGCCTGAAATATTTGATGTGCCTGCCTTTGCGCTCGAGGATCTCTTTGATTATGACTTCTCCTTTGAGAAGGTCGTCTGTATATTCCTTCAGTGAAACAGAATTGTAATCCGGATGAGAATATGTGTGGTTTCCAATATCTAAGCCGCAATTGATCCACCGCTCTACTAAGGAAATTTGAAATGGATTTTTCAGTGTATCGTTAAATAATTTTTTCGCGATCACAAAGCCGATGGCGGAAATATGATTTCGTGTGAATGAAGCGATAAGCTTTTCTGTAATGTCCTTTTGGAAGCTCGTATCGTTCATACCATAAGCGACAACAGGCAGATCATCGATGGAAAAACAGACTTTCTTTTGCTGTGCCCATACGACAGAGCTGAACGAGAGTACTATGAAGAGGAAAAAGAATTTCATGCTTTATTGGGTTGTATTGTTTCAGTTCTTATAATTTTGTCCAGCATTTTTATGCGTATCAACTCCCGCCGCAGCGTATAGCCGCTTGTGAATGTTCTCCTTATACTTTTTACTTAGTCCCTTTATATCCCACTGAATATTTGACGGCGCGATCTCTATTCAGATTTTCTTCATCAAAAAACCATTTGAGAGGATTATTGAGAATATATTCGCGGGTGTTATGAAGGTCGTTATCATCACGAATAATATGTTCATAATAATTACGCTGCCAAACCGGTGTTCCAGTGGATTTTCTTTTTTCATTGATGCGCTTTGCAGAAAATGTTTTAAATTGCCTCACAATCTCTGATAATTCATATCGTTTTCCCGTAGGGGCGGGTTCCGAACCCGCCCCTACCATCGTATCAAGAATTACAATAATTCCATGAAGATGGTTGGGCACACAAACAAATTCATCCAATTCAATATTCGGTATGTGATGAATTAAATCCTGCCAGGTCTGCTGAACAATCAATCCGTATTCGTTGAGTTGCATCTCTTCGTTAACAATTTCACCAAACAGGTGTTCGCGGTCATGTGAACAAATCGTCACAAAATATTCTCCGGCAGATGAATAATCATAACTCTTTAACCGGATTGAGTGGCGATGAGTAATCTGTTCGTTCGTTTTCAAGAAAGATTTACAATTCTGTCCAACATTTTTTGTGCGTGTTAGGTGAAGTTTTGCCCGTCATTCATTTAGCCTAACAGTAAAGGCGGTAGGTTCGATTATCAAGAGTTGACCAACCTGGGAAAACGGATCTGAAATTTCTTTGACTTTTGGTGAACCACCAATGTCGCGGACGAAATATAGCCAGTATCGTTTAGAAAATCTTTCAGCTGTTTTCAGTTCGTTTGCAGTTAGCTCGAATGTAGAACCCACGCCACTTGTAGCCTTGACTTCAATGTATTTCTCTTGCCCGTCAAGGTCGAAAGAAAGAATGTCGTAACCTATCCCAATGTTTTCTTCACTTATTCGCTTCACTTTGTTAGCGAGGTCAGGTTTGCTTACACTTCTGAGCTTGGTTCGCTCATACTCGACGATGTATAACTCACCAAATCGACCTATCTCATATCTCCGCTGTTGGAGTAGTTGAAATTCTTTCTCCGATAGACCAGCTTTTATAGGAACACTACTTGTTGCAACCACCTGGTCAGTAGTTAAAGGAAACATATACTTAGCATCGCCTGACCAGACAATATCATCTGTTTGCTTTCTATATTGGAGAATGTTTCGGACGTTACGATGCCATCGTGCGTCACCAGTAGAAGAAACAGCAGGTTCCCAGTCGTCGTCTCGAAGAGTCAGTTCCTTTTGGATGAGTTTATAGACAGACTGAAGGTTGTACCATTCACCTCTTTTCATTTGCTCCTGCATTACTTTCCACATACGCTGTTGGGATGTTGGCATATTTTATCTCCGATAACTCTGTAAGGCAGAATAGAGCCCTATCCAAAAAGTAATGAAACTGTCATTGCGAATGAACCCCGCTGTAAGCGGGATAAACTCCACGAATGAAGCAATCTGCACACTCAGACTTATCTGCGGTAATCCAATCTTTGTCCGTCTCGTCATCGCAGAGCGATGACGGACGAGATCGCGATCCCACTCTGTGGGATCGGACAGATTGCTTCGTCTCCCGATCGACTTCATCGTTCGGGATCCCCGCAATGACAGGATACTTGTTCTCATATTCTGGATTCCCGCCTTCGCGGGAATGACTTGAATAAAACGGAACGGGAATGCAAACGTATTTTTGAGATAGCTACTCTCCATCTTCGCAGGAACAATGGTTGTTCACTTTTGCTTTTTTAAAACATTCACGTCCCTCTTTAAAAGACAGGTAGGCAAGTCCCAGAGTTCCAAGAGTATCCATAAACGCAAATCGTATGAGTTCATAGACACCGCTTGAGAAAAGTAATATGAGGGACATGTAGATGCAAACCTTCGTGCATTCAACATCTGCGAGTATGGCGGCGGAATTCAACTGCCTTCCGACTTTTCTTTTCCTGATCACGAGAACCAACATCACCGCAATAGAGATCAGCGCAATGATCACTCCCCACAAAGTTGTCTCGGGTTTACGTCCTATCCAGAGGTTGTACATGCTTGTTGCAGCAAGTCCGATGACCAATGCATAAAATGAATATCCGGTCACCGTCAATGCGGTCCGTTCAAAATCATCGCGATTGCTCTGCGGTTTTTTCTGAATACGCAGCACCATATGCGCAATGTCGAATCCTGAAAGAACTTCGATGAAACTATCGGCACCAAAACCAAACAATACGAGGCTTTCATCCTGATAACCGAAATACATAGACACAAGCCCTTCGGCTATATTATAGAGGATAGTAAAAACTGCAAGCCCTAAAGCAATTCTATAAAATCTGCTTAGGTCTGTCGGCTGTACTGGTGTCATTATTTCCATATAGGTGTAACACAGAGTATTTGAAATCAGTTCTTGAGAGAAGGCTCTCGAGGGATTGACGCATCTCTTTTTTGTATCTTCACTTTATTTCCCTCTTCCATCACATAACTATAGAGAAGTTTATAGCTGTCGTAATCGAAGCGATGCGGAGAAGAGGAACTGCCGCTTTGTCCAGCACGATCATTTTTTTTGCCGGCTCCGATCAGGCACCAGTTATCTATTACAAACACTTCGCGAAGTTTTTTATCCTTTGAGATTTCTTCAACTGTGACCGGACCATCGAAGGGCCAGGCGATAATACGGCGTGCCTCAAATGCCGCATCCACACGTGCATTGTATGCTGCCGGGTCTTCCTCACCGATACATGCTCCGTCGCATAGTCCAAGGTGATACGGAAAACAGCATCCGCGCGATGTTTCCAGCCGAAGCAGTTTTGAGCACAGCCGGTGAGTTTTGGAAATCTTGTCGAGGAATTCCTTCGCCTGTGTCGTATGCTTAAAGATACCGAGGATAGGAGAAGCCGGTTTGAGATCGAGATAATCGACTGCTTCTAATTTTACCATCGCATATCCTTGCTCATTGTCAACACGCCGCGCGATGATAATACGCCGCGGCTGCCGCGAACGGACATTATACATCGGGCGAAGCTCTTTAATGAACCGGGATTCCAGAAGAAGCGCGCCAAGTTCACCGGCGGTTTCGCGAGTTTCGATGCGTCGGATACGTTTCGTCAGCCAGCGTTCATCTCTGGCGGCAAAGTGCGAGCGCACACGCGCACGAATAGTTTTACTTTTCCCGACATACATCAACACATCGTCTGCACCATAAAAGAGATAGACGCCTGATGTGGCGGGAAGAGTGGTGATGCTTTTTTTTTCGAATATTGATTTCAAGAGAACCTCACCCTATCCCTCTCCTACGAGGAGAGGGGAAGTAATACCTTCGAGAAATCTGTTAATTGCATTCATCCTCAAATTGGATTCTTCTGAGAGAGGAATTTTTGCTATTAATTTCAACTGCTTGCCATCCTGCTTGAGGCGCGGTTGAAATTGTTGCATCTCGTGAATACGTCCCATGATTTTCTGGAACGGCGCTTCATCGCCTTCATAAAATCCTTTTTCTTCCGGCGGCGGGAAATGCAGCGAGAGGAGTTCACCGTTTAATTCAACTTTCGTAAAACCAATTCTCGCCGTTGTTATTTTCAACTCGACCAACCGGAACAAATGTTCCACTTCTTCTGGATACTCGCCGAACCGATCCTGTAATTCCCCCCGCATGGCATGGACTTCTTCATGAGAAACACACCGGTACAGCCGGCGGTAGATGTCCAGCCGTTCTGCATCATGCTCAATGTAAATGTCAGGGATAAGCGCCTCAATATCGGTTTCAATGACTGTCTCCGTTTTCTTTCGTTTCCCTTCTTCCTTTTCCCCTTCGGCCAATTCTCCGAATTCCTCTTCTTTCAACTCTGCAACTGCTTCTTCTACCACGCGTTGGTACATCTCAAATCCCATTTCAAGAATAAATCCGGATTGCTCGCCGCCCAGCAAGTTGCCCGCACCGCGAATTTCCAAATCACGCATAGCAAGATTGAATCCGGATCCAAGTTCGGTAAATTCCTGAATTGCCTGCAAACGCCGCAGGGTTACTCGCGGCAGTACGGAGAGCGGCGGAGTAAGAAGATACGCATACGCCTGAATATTGGATCTGCCCACACGTCCGCGTAATTGATACAACTCTGCTAATCCAAACCGGTCTGCTCGATTGATGATGATCGTGTTGACGCTCGGAATATCGATGCCGGATTCGATAATTTTTGTGCAAAGGAGGACATCATACTTTCTCTCCAGAAAATCCATCATTGCTTTTTCTAATTCATGTCCCTTCATCTGTCCATGCGCGACATGAAAACGTGCTTTCGGAATATGTTCTTCGAGCATCGATTGGATAAGACGAATATTTTGCACACGGTCATGCACAAAGTACACTTGTCCGCCGCGATGCAGTTCTTTCATGATAGCTTCACGAATAAGCTGGGGATCGAACTGGGCAATTTCTGTCTGAATGGAGATGCGGTTTCTCGGCGGTGTATTAATAAGCGACAGATCACGCGCTCCCATCAGCGAGAACTGCAATGTTCGTGGAATAGGAGTTGCCGTCAAAGTAAGAGTGTCTACGTTTGCACGAAGCTGGCGCAATTTCTCCTTTGCCGCCACACCGAATCGCTGTTCTTCATCGATGATAAGCAAGCCGAGATCTTTGAACACGACATCTTTTGACAATAAACGATGCGTGCCTATTAAAATATCCACCTTACCCTCTTGGAGTCCTTGCAGAACGTCTGTTTGTTCTTTCTTTGCACGGAAACGCGTGAGAGATTCTACGCGCATCGAATACCGTCCAACGCGATCGAGAAACGTCTTGAAGTGCTGGTGTGCAAGAATTGTTGTCGGAACAAGCACAGCAACTTGCTTGCCGTTCATCACTGCTTTGAACGCCGCCCGCACAGCCACTTCCGTTTTGCCGAAACCGACATCGCCGCAAATCAACCGATCCATCGGTGATGTCTGTTCCATGTCTTGTTTCACATCAAGTGTTGATTTTGCCTGATCGGGCGTGTCTTCGTACAGGAACGATGCTTCCATTTCTTTTTGCCAGTGTGTATCGGGAGCAAATGAAAATCCCTGCTCGTGCTTGCGCCGTGCGTACAGTTTGATGAGATCGCGGGCGATATCTTTAATCTTTTTCCGCGCTTTGGATTTCAGTCTGTCCCAATCTGCGCCGCCAAGTTTGTTGAGCTTCGGTGTGTGACCTTCCTGTGAGGAATATTTTTCTACACGATTAATAAAATTGAGATGAACGTAGAGCGTATCGTTCTCTTCGTACACAAGTTTCATCACTTCCGCTTCAACACCGCGCACTTTAATCTTCTGCAATCCGGCAAATTGCCCGATACCATAATCCTGATGCACGACGAAATCACCGCGCTTAAGTTGCTGGAGTTCCTTCTGTGTGAATCCCTTGAACTTTTTTCGTTTCGTTGTACCACGCCGTTTTAATCTGCCAAAGATTTCATGCTCGGTAAAAATTGCAATCTTCGCAGCAGGATAAATAAATCCCGAGTGGAGAGCTTCAAGAAGGAAAGTATATTGGATGAGAGGAGGAAGATTCACGATTTGGTGAATATCGTCTTCATCCCGACTTTCATGTTTCTCGGCATCCCATACCGTTTGATCAATGTTTTCTAGCTCTTGATTTCCGGCTTCCCCGCCTAACCGGCGAGCAGGTGATTTCTGATTCCTGATTCCCGATTCATCCGGTGCTGTCAGTTCTTCCTCGATCAGCTCGCTGAGACGTTCACCTTCTTCCTTTGTATCACAGGCGAGATAGACTGTATTGTCTTGATCGGACAACTTCTGAACATGCTCAATAAGCCTCCTAACGCTTCCACCCATAGGAGGTTGAGGGTGTGCATGAAATGAAAGAGAGATTGGGGATTGAAAACTGGAGATTGTGGAATGAAGTATTCTTGGAAAACCCTTCAATTGTGTTTCTATCGTTTTCCAATCAAAAATATCTGAGTACCCTTCCTGTACTAGTTCATCAAATTCTTTTTCAATTAATAAGGGTTCATCAAGAAAGAGAAGCGCATCTCCGATAAGATATTCAAACAATGATACGCGTTTATCCGAATCTGTGTAATCTGACATCTGCGATAAATCTGTGTTATCAGTGTAATCAGAACGAAGACTTGCTACCACACTTGCCGTTTGGAGTTTGCGGATGGAACGCTGTGAAAGTACATCGAACTCACGGATGGATTCAATCGAATTGCCCCAAAATTCGAAGCGGATCGGATTATCCCCAATAAACGGAAAAACGTCCAAAATGCCGCCGCGGACTGCAAAGTCACCGTATTCCTCGACGAAATCCTTTTTCTCGAAGCCAAGTATCGCAAGTTTTTGAATTAGTTGCTCGAATGGATATTCCTTATTTATTTCCAATTCAATGGAGCGTTCGGTAAATCGTTTTGGTGCCGGGAGCTTCGTCGTCAACGCTTCAGCGGAAGCAATCACAAGCACGCGTTCGGAACGCGATAAAGCACGGAGTGTTTCCATCTGCGCAATAGGTGCGCTCATATCAAGCAGTTTTGCTGCATGGGTAGGACCCGAAGCAAAGAGATGCACGGCAGAATCGCCAAGAAGAAGCGAACAGTCATCACGGAGCTGCTCTGCGCGATCTTTATCCGGAACGACAAGAAGCATTTGAGATTGTCGCACAGTAAAGAGATGCACCGCCACAAATGCCATCAGCGAACCGCTGATGCCTTGCACCTGAACCGGACTTCCAGACTGAAGCGATTCTACCGCTGCCGTCAGTTGTTGGAACGGTTCGCTTTCTGCGATTTTCTTTTGGATGGTTTCAATCACACAACATTCTTTCAGCTCTCAGTTTTTCAATTGTCAAGGTACAACAATCCGCATTGAGCAATCGACAATGACCTGATGACTATCAACTCTTCCAGAAAACACCTTACCCCGATTATCACGGAATATCCGGACAATCAGGGCCGATGATAAGCTACCGAAAAGTCGGCCGACATTCAAACTGTGCAATAAAAAAGCCGTCCCGGTATTCCCGAAACGGCTCTCTCATTGATCAAAAAACAGACGACTACTTATCTTCTGTTGTCTTCTTGATGATCTTGACTTCTTTCTTCATCTTCTTCATGCCATGCTTTTCACATTTCGCCGTGCTGTCCATTGCGCACTTTCCCATGCCTTCTTTTTCACACTTTTCTTTGCGCTCTTTCTTGCATTTTGCACACTTCGCACAGCATGTACCGTCACATTTTTCTCCGGTGCACTTGTCGCAGCATTTCCCATCCTTGCAGCACTCTATCTTTTTAGCTTTTTTCTCGCACTTTGCTTTCTTTTCCAGTTTTAATTCTTTCTTTGCAGCTTTTTCGGTTTTCTTCTCGGCAGATGTATCCTGTGCAACTGTTGTTTGCGAGGCCACGACCACAAAAACGAGTGCAAGAATAAATAATAATTTCTTCATAGAACGTTCCTCTCGATAGATGGTGTCTAAAAACAGCCGGCGCTCCATAGCAGTGATAATCGCTGAAACAAAGAGCCGACATACTCTTTTTGTGAAATAAAGATAGGAGAAAAACTTCATTTCTCCAAAGAGAAGTTCTTTCACGGTATATTTCGTAATCAGGACGCGCCATACAATACAGAACCCGGCACTCCGATCGGAGAAACATTGCTTCTTGGCTATCTTCTCTTATATTTAGAATAAATAAGAAAGAACGTGTGTTCTTGATATAAGAACATCGAAAATTTATATACCGACAAAAGGAGGTTTCTATGAAATCCGTTGTGCGATATTTTTTGGTAATTCTATGCGCCGTTGGATTAACAAGCAGTCTTGCAACCGCACAGGATTTGTCTGCGGAATTGGCCAAAGTTGGTACTGCAAACATTAGGAATTACATCAATCCGCTCTTCAATGGTTTCTCCGCTGATATGAATTCGGAATTCTATCATTCTGCAGATTTACACGGCGTTCTTGGATTTGATGTCGGTCTTAAAGTCAGCCTTGCACAAATTACCAATGATCAAAAGACTTACGATTTTGTAACACCGCCTCAATTAAGTTTTGCTGGCGGAACACTTACTGCCGGAACAGATTATGCTGCTGTTGTTACCGGTGTGCCGACAGTGGTTGGTGATAAGAACACAAAATATTATTTGAGGATGAAATCTTCAAGCGCTTACTATAATGTATATAAGACAGCAAATAACGGCAGCGATATCCTTTTCCAAATTCCTAACGGATTCGACCTGCCTGCAGTGCCGATGCCTATGCCGCAAGCTGCCATCGGGCTCCCTTTTGGTTTGGAAGTAATGATCAGATTCATTCCGACAGTTTCAGCCACCGATGCAGGTAAATTCAACTCTATGGGCTTTGGCCTCCGTTATGATATCGATCGGTGGATTCCGATGTTTCCTCTCGATGTTGCAGTTCATTTCATGACTCAGAAAATGAATTTTAAATCGAAAGACGATAACGATATCTTCAATGCGTCTGGCACAGCTTTCGGTATTGAAGTAAGTAAAAAGTTACTTTTCTTGACGGTATATGGCGGCTTACAATTAGAAAAAGCTACGTTTACTCTCTCACAAATTAACGGCAAGTTTACTACACCTGATGGGACAATAACAACGTTTACAATACCTGAAATGACTTTTGAAGGCCAAAATAAATCCAGAGCAACCCTTGGACTTCGATTGTTGTTGGCTGTCGTAAACTTACAAGCTGAGTACAGCTTTGCAAAGACACCAGTTGCAGCACTCGGTGTTGGCATTTCATTTCGATAAAAAATTCATCTACTGTATTCCACAAGGCTGGTCCTGCGTAAGGATCAGCCTTTTTATTGATCGATGCCCCCTTGTCTTCACCTGTTTCAAGACTGTGAGGCAGTATAACCTATCCCGGTTTTTTTTCTCATGAAAATTCCGTATCTTACTCATGCCTCAGGAAGAAAGTTGAGACTGAGGCATTTTTATTTTCTATTGAGGAAGAATGCAAGAAATCAAAAATATACGGAATATCGCCATTATTGCGCACGTTGACCATGGCAAAACGACGCTCGTAGATTTTATGCTGAGACAGACAGGAACGTTCCGTGCCAATCAGGATATGGGTACGCGCGTAATGGATTCTAATGATTTAGAAAAAGAACGCGGCATTACGATTCTCGCGAAGAACACAGCTGTTATGTACAAACAACCAAAGAGCGGCGAAATCTATAAATTTAACATTGTGGATACGCCAGGCCATTCTGATTTCTCCGGCGAGGTGGAACGCACACTCAAAATGGTCGATGGTGTCCTCCTGCTGGTTGATGCCGCTGAAGGACCGTTACCGGGTACCAAGTTCGTGCTCAAGAAATCGCTCGATCTCGATCTCCGTCCCATTGTCGTCATCAACAAGATTGATAGAAAAGATGCACGTGCGCATCAGGTACTGGACGAGGTATTTGAACTATTCCTCTCGCTCGGAGCACACGATCAGCAGCTGGATTTTCCCACGATTTATTGCATTGCGAAACAAGGAATTGCTAAAAACGAAATGGACCAAGAAAGTACCAATCTTGAACCGCTCTTTGAAGCAATTATCAATCGTGTTCCCTCGCCTACCGGAGATCCTACAGGTCCGTTTCAGATGCTTGTGACAACAATCGACTACAACGACTATCTTGGTCGTCTGGGCATTGGTCGTGTGTCGCGCGGCAAGATTCGTCTCGGCGGACCGATGAAGATTATTCATCGAGATGGAGTAGTAGAAGATGCTCGCGTGACAAAGATATATACATTTCAAGGACTGAAGCGCATCGAGGTGGAAGAAGCCGGTACGGGCGATATCATCGCCGTTGCTGGAATGGAAGATGTTGATATCGGCGAGACCATTGCCGATGCATCTGACCCAACAGCGCTGCCATTTGTTGCTATCGAAGAGCCGACACTTTCGATGAACTTTATCGTGAACAATTCGCCGTTTGCCGGACTCGATGGAAAATATGTCACCACGCGCCATCTTGGCGAACGATTGGCAAAAGAATTACGCTCCAATGTCAGCTTACGGGTGGAATTAACAGACTCTCCTGATGTATTCAAGGTAAGCGGCAGAGGCGAATTGCATCTTGGCATTCTTATTGAAACGATGCGTCGTGAAGGGTACGAGTTTCAGGTCTCGCGTCCCGAAGTCATTCTCAAGCGCATCGCCGATGTCGTCTGCGAACCTATTGAACACGTCATTATTGACGTACCGGATGAACATGTCGGTGTTGTCATCGAAAATCTCGGTAAGCGTAAGGGCGAAATGCGGCACATGCTTCAAAATCAAGGCAACACGCGTCTCGAATTTCTTGTTCCTGCACGCGGGTTGATCGGATTTCGTTCAGAATTCATGACACAGACAAAAGGTACCGGCATTCTGCACCACCTTTTTCGAGGATATGAGCCGTTCAAAGGCGAACTTGCACACCGAACACGCGGTTCATTGATTGTGTTAGAGAACGGCGATTCCGTTGCATACGGAATGTGGAAATTACAGGACCGTTCTACTTTTTTCATTGAGCCTGGTATTAAAGTCTATGCCGGTATGATCGTGGGAGAAAATTCGCGCGAATATGATATGGTTGTCAATGTATGTAAAACAAAGCAATTAACAAATATGCGCGCTTCCGGTTCCGATGAAGCAGTACGGCTTGAACCACCACGGAGGCTTTCGCTCGAACAGGCAATCGAATGGATTGGTGAAGATGAGTACGTGGAAGTGACTCCCAAGTCCATACGTCTTCGTAAAAAATATCTTGACCACAATGAGCGCAACCGTATGTCCAAGAAAAAAGCAGAAATTATAGAAGTGTAGAATTTGAAATTGAATTATTTTGTGATTGAGTGATTTGGTAATTGGTTCAATGGCACATGTGTGATCGTTTTTTTTATTTGTACCTTTGATTCTTAACTTGTTCTGTCTCCTATATTCTAACTCCTGTTTTCTGGTTTTAAGAAATGTTCTCCTCGCGCACAGATTGGAATACTACTCCCAACCGGCTCTCTAGTTTAGCAGCAGAGAAACGCCTTCGAGGAGAATCGATTATCGATCTTACCGAATCGAACCCCACGCAATGCGAGTTTTCTTATCCAAGCAAAGAAATTCTTAGCGCGCTTACCGAACCATCCATAGTATCGTACCAACCTGAACCACGCGGGCTTCTCAGCGCTCGAAAAGCTATAGCGGAATATTATGCCGTGCATGGTATTGCCATAACACCTGAACAAATTATTCTTACATCAAGCACGAGTGAAGCATATTCATTTCTCTTCAAACTCCTTTGCAATGTCGGCGATGAGATCGTGGTCCCTCAACCAAGCTATCCGTTGTTTGAATATCTGTGTCAGCTGAACGATATCACGCTCCGGCAGTATCGACTCGCGTACGATGGTGAATGGCACATTGACTTCGCATCTCTTCAAGCGCAATTCTCACATAGGACAAGAGCTATAGTTCTTGTTCATCCAAACAATCCCACAGGTTCGTACCTCAAGCAGAATGAATTTGACCAGATATGCTCTCTTGCTTCTGAGCATCACTCCTCTCTCATTGCCGATGAAGTCTTCGGACCGTATGATATGTCTCCAGACGTACACTGCGCAAACATTTTGACCTCTCAATCTTTTGTACCGTTGTTCTCGCTGAACGGCATTTCAAAACTTTTAGGTCTTCCTCAACTCAAACTCTCATGGATTGTTGTGGACGGCAATCTTCAGCAAAGAGACGAAGCTCTCAATCGACTTGATATTATTGCCGACACATTTCTCTCGGTCAATACACCTGTACAAGTCGCACTTCCAAAACTTCTTCGCTGTTCTTCAGACATCGGGAATCAAATTCGCTTGCGGATTCAGACGAACTATCGACTCTTGCAAAAGGTTTTTGCGGATTCAAGTACGTCGGTGCTTCGAGTCGAAGGCGGGTGGTATTCCATTCTCCAGCTTCCGCAAAAGTACAGTGACGACTATTGGGCTGAAGAAATTCTTACTCACCAAAACATCCTCATACAACCGGGACACTTTTTTGACATGGAACAAAAATCGTGCATTGTGATAAGCCTTTTGTCGGTTTCGGATCTTTTCGATGATGCTCTACTGCGGCTACAACGATTTATCGAAGAAAAATAGTCATCGCAGATCAAAATAAGACTGACCTTGTCAAAAGTGGAGATCTATTAAGAATTTGAGCATATAAGTTAAATGTCCCGGTTTTGCAAGTTTGCTCATAGAACTTTTATACACGAAAGTTGACTCTTTTCCTAAATTCGTCTACTTTCGTATGGATGTTTTCATACAGGAGAATTTCATATGTCTACACCGTTATTAACACCTGAGGAACGCAAGGCTCGTGTCTCGACTTTATTGCGTCAAGTCGACGAAGATGTAAAAGCGAAAAAGCTTGATGATGCACTGGATCGTATCCGCAAAGTTTATGAGTTTGACATCAAAAACATCTACGCACGCGCGTATGAAGAACGCATTCTCATCATGATGATGGAGAAAGAACGTGAGGTTGTCGTGCGTGAAGCAAAACAACAAGCCGCTGAACAGGTGGATCAGGAAGTCAAGCGCCGCCTAAAAGAATTCTATAAACAGCAAGAACTTGAGACGCAGAAACGAAAGCAGGAAGAGAAAACAGAACAGGTACTGGAAGACCGTGCCCGTAAAGCGTCCGTGAATGAAGTGCAAGAGGGGGCGCATAAGGATTTGAACGCTATTGAAAAAGATACAGCACGGCGCATTGAGGAACTTGAAAAAAGGCTGATTGCGCAAATTCAGCAAGCAGCACCAGGAACATCTTCTGCTGGTACGGTTACTGGAGCAGAAATGATCCAAGCCGAAGCTGAGCGGAAAACAATTCAGGATGAAGCATTTCTCAAGATGAAGGAGGAACAAAAACGTGCTCAAAAAGAATTGATGCAGCAGATGGAAGAAGAACGCAATACTCTTTTAGAACGCGAGCGCGAGAAAGCAAAACAACAAGAAATTGATGCTTACCGAACGCTTATGAAGCTGATGATACAACTTGCTGTTCCAGCAGAAATGCAGTCCTTGCTTCTTCAATCCCTAAAAATATCCTTCTCCATCAGCGATACAGAACATATGGAAGTAGAGCGCTCGGTACAGGTGAGTGCTTATATTGATGCGGTGCGAACACTTTGGCAAACCGGCAAGCCCTCGGATGAGGACTCCATACATCTCAAGAACCTCCAGCAGTTCTTTAAGATTTCGGATGATGAACACACTTCCATTACCAAGCGAATTAAGAAAGAATTAGGCCTGCCGGATGAGACCGCCGTCATCGTTGTCATTGATGACGACCCCTCTATCCGCAAATATGTCGAACATATCCTTAGGAAAACCTACCTCAATGTTATCACGGCAGCCAATGCAGAAAGTGCGTTGACGGAGATGGAAAAGGTTTCGCCCTCTCTCATTATCAGCGACGTGAATCTTGGCGCCGGTGTTATGAGCGGTTTCACATTCTACGAAAAGATCGTCGCAGGCGCGTACGGAGAAAAACTAAAATCCATTGCATTTGTGTTAATGAGTTCGATGGAAGGCGAGTTCTTCGTCAGAAGCGCCAAACAACTTGGCGTAAAGGCATACCTGCCTAAACCATTTACGAAGGAATCCTTAGAAGCGACGATAAAACATGCACTTGAATAGGATTTTCCTCGTTTATTAAAATATGCTGTGACGGTACTAGGAGTGTTTCTTTTTTGATAAGAGGTGTTAAGAGTTTTCTCTTAACACTTTCTTATTTTTATCGCCGAAATAAAATTTATAACGACACTGTTCGACATTTTTTTTATATTCGTTCGCACTGATCGGCAGGAATCCACCCAACTTTTCCATCGACAAGTGTGATCTTCACCCAATCACCAACTACATCGGTGAGTTTCACCTTCACACCTTCATGAATAACAAATGCATCCACGCTTTTATCGTCTGGGGATGACTTTGCAGTGACAATCTGTGCAGTGATGATTGCCTTGTCCTGTATTGTCTCTTGAAATGACTGAATGCCCAACATTGTTGCCCAGAGAACAACCGATACGAAGGACACGAAGAATATAATCCGAGCAGCACGAAGGATATCCGGCCGCAAAATGAAGTACATCGTTGCGAGCGATCCAAAGAGCAGTACCCAACTCAGAATGAAGAGAAATCGCACTGTTTCTGGCGATACCAGAGAACCGACGGCGCGCATCCATTGAATAAAGAACATTTCCGGCACCGGCTCAATGCGATCGATGGTCTTAAGATACACGAGCTTGAGATTGTGCGCTATATCGGGATCGCTCGGATGCAATTGAGCGGCACGTTCGTAGGAGAGAATTGCTCGTGCAAGTTGTTCATTCCGATAATACGCGTTGCCAAGATTATAATAGAGTTCGGCGCTTGAGTATCCTTGTTTGATGATATGTTCATATTCTCTTACCGCATCTTGATACTTCCCTGCGCGGTATAATTCATTTCCGCGATTGAATACATCTTCCGGAGTTTGCGCCCATGCCACGCTCACGAGCAAGGCACTGAATCCGGCAATGAGAATCCACTGAGCACGTTTCATGACGTACCTCGCTTACGAAAGGTCTGCTCAATACCATTGATGGCGCCAGCGGCAACATCGAGCAATTCCTTTCGCGTTTCGGTTGTATCGGAGCCCGGCGCAAAACGAACAAATTCTGCACGTTCCATACACGTTTTTAATGATTGAATCACTTCTTCCTTCACACCGCGCTGCTGTAATTGTGTAACTGCCATATCCATAACAAAGTCGGATTTCGCAGTTCTGAGTTTATGCTCAAGGTATTCTGTCAGCGCTTTGAGAATCTCGGCATGATAACTTTCGGTGTTTCCTTGATCAAGGAGCGCACGTGCTTTCTTGAGGCGGCGTGATGCTTCACGTCCTGCCGTCTCAAACAGAAGTCGAGGCATATCACCATAGATTTTTTCCATCCGCTTGCGGAAGAACCATGCTGCGGCAAATATCAATGGCGGCAACACCATACCAAACACAAACCATTCTGAAGAACCTGCTTCATTTTTCTGTTGGAGAGTCCCGATGGAAAGTTTGAGAAAACGAATATCTTCACCAAGCATCCGAACATCTTCTTTCGATACACTACTGACACTGCTGCCGGAATACTCTTTGCCGGGTTCAATGGAAAACTCGAACCGTGGAGAACGAAGCGTAACATATTCTTTTCTATCGAGATCGAAATAAACAAACGGCATCGGCTCGAGAACACGCAGACCAGCATTGCGCGGGATGAGCAGATACTCAGCGGTTTTTTTTCCGTGAATAATACCGCCATCGCGCGAAATATCCTCTGAAATTTTCGGCTCGTATGATTCGATATCGGCAGGTAATTGCGGTTTGGGAAGTGTCACCAACTTGATGTTGCCGGAACCCGATACAGTTACCTTCAACGTAATGGGATCACCTGCCTTCACACTGTGTTTGTCCACACTTGCATTGAATGTAAACCGTCCGATAGCACCCGAAAACCCAGACGGCGCATTGATCGGGAGAGGATCAACGGTAATTGTGAGCGGATTGGATTTCACATCCAGATTCGTTGTTTGAACTTGTTGGAAAAACGGATCATTAAAAAACTGATCAAACGGGTCGTTGCCCCGTCGCTTCGTCTGCACTTGCACAGCGCAGCGAACTTCGAGCGGTGCAATCTTCAAATTACCGGCTTGCGTTGCAAACAACGCTGTCTTTTTTATCACCACAGAACGATATTGTTTGCCATTGAGAGTTTCATTCGTTTGGTTGGGTTGCTTCGGCATATCAAAATCTTCACCCCAGAAACCGTCAAATGCCGGCGCTTTTGCAAGATTATATCCGGAAACTGATATGCGTGTGTACAACTTGAACGTTACAATCAATTGTTCACCTAGCCGAACACGCTCTTTGTCGGAAAAAGCTTTCACGATCAAATTATCACTAATATCGGCGCTTGATTGATCGGGTTGTTTTTGTTGCTGCTTTGGTTTGCCCTGCGTGACTTCAATTTGAATCGCACTCGATTTAAGTGTTTTACCTTTGTACTCAATTGTTGCTGAACCGATAGTGAATTTACCTGCTTGACGTGCATAGAGAATATAGGTATACGCAATCGAAGCTGACATTTGTCCGTTGATCCATTGCATATTTGTAGATTGATTCGGTCCTGAAATAACAACGAATTGATTAAAGTCCGGAGCTTTTAGATTATGAACACTATTGACGTCGCTTCCGGTGAAAGTGAACGTCAATTGAAATTGCTCACCCGCTGCAACTCTCATTGGATCCGCTGCTGCAGTAAATGTGCCGTCCTGTGCTTGGGCATAGATAGAATAAAGACTTAAAGCCAATCCAAGAATGAGAGACCTATAAATAGTATGAATGTTAATATGCATCATGCTTTCTTATCCTGATAGCAATTAGCTATGAGCTTTTTGCTTCTACTGATTACTGACAACTGACGACTGACAGCTTTTGTTACCAATCTTTCTCCACCTTCACATGCACTGCCTCACGCTTGCGAAGATTCTTTTGAACTTCTTTTTCGTTGTTGCGGAGCGCCTCTAAGATGCGATCAGCTTCTTGTTTCGGCATCTGATTCTTTTTCTGAGCTTGCTGCTGTGTCTGATCCTGTTTCGCTTGCTCCTGTTTTTGTTGCTGATTCTGTTCTTGCTTCTGCTGCTGATTTTGTTGCTGCTGATCTTTTTTCTGATCTTGCTTCTGGTCCTGTTTTTGATCCTTCTTCTGCTGTTTCTGTTGTTCCTGCTGCTTCAGTTTTGCACGCGCCATTTGCAGGTTATACCTCGTATCATCATCGTTTGGATTTAATTTGAGCGAGTGTTTGTATGCGTCAACCGCTTCTTGATACTTATTCGAACGATACAACGAGTTTCCCAAATTGTAATATGTTTCAGCCCGTTCTTCCGGAGATTTCATTGCCGCGCCAGAGTTACCGTATTCCCGAAGGGCTTCGTCGAAACGCTGCTGTTTATAATATGAATCTCCGAGATTAAATTGCGATTCTTTCGATTTCGGATCCTTTTCCAGCGCCTTTTTATACTCCACTTCAGCATCGGTGTAGCGTCCCTTTTCATAGATCCGATTTCCTTCACTGACATGTGAACGAACTGTCTGAGCTGTCGAACTTTTCGAGAAGAGAATAAGGAAAAACATTGCCGCAGCAGCCGGCAGGAATTTTTTAAGACGGGCGACCAGCTTACCGCGCCGCGCCGAAAGCATGAGCTCGAGAATGAGAAGAAGAATTGCAACCGCTAACGGATATTGATACCGCGTCTCATATCCTGTAACCTGTTTTGTTCCAAATTCTACTTTTTCCAGAGAGGAAAGCTCCTTAAAAATATCGTCAATTTCGTTACCGCCGCTCGTTGCCCGGTGGTACGTTCCTCCGGTTGTCGACGCGATTTGTTGAAGCATTGTCTCATCCAGTTTGGAGAGAACAATACTCCCCGATTGATCGCGTTTATAATCAGCACGTTCTCCATTTTGATTATAAATCGGAATTGGACCTCCATCGGCTGTTCCCATTCCTACCGAATAAATTCGCACACCGATTTTTTTTGCATCTTCTACTGCGCCCATCACATCCCCTTCAGTATTCTCACCGTCGGAGACGACAACGATTGCTTTTTGTGTCGGAGCGTCTTTGGAAAACGATTTAAGGGCGACTTCAATGGCGCTGCCGATCATCGTTCCCGGGATAGGCACTGCATCCACATCGATGGCAGAGAGAAATAAATCCGCTGCGGCATAGTCAGTAGTAAGTGGAAATTGTACAAACGCGTCGCCGGCAAAAACAATCATGCCAACACGATCACCGGAAAGTTTCCGCAGCAGTTCTGATACATCGCGCTTTGCTTTTTCCAGCCGGCTCGGACGAATATCTTCCGATTTCATACTCAGCGAAACATCGAGCGCAACAAAGAGATCGATGCCTTCGCGTTTCACTTCTTCTAGTCGTGTTCCCACCTGCGGATTAGCAATGGTAAGAATCAGACAGGCGAGAACCGAAAGAACGAGCAGTTGTTTGATGATACGCATTGCCAAACTCGCTTCCGGGGCAAGCTGTGCAATGAGAATATTTCCAATAAACCTTCGAACCTGTTCCTTCTGCCATATATTCAGGAAAAAGAATCCTGCGCCAAGTGCTGGAATCAGAAGAAGGAACCAGAGATATTCAGGATGTTCGAATTGCAACATGACTATGGATTCTTTCTCAGTAACGTACTCGTCAATCCTATCTCTAACATAAACGTAAGGAGACCCGCGATTAACCATCCACCATATAATTCCGAGTACCGCTTATAGGCTGTCACTTCAATTTTTGTCCGTTCAAGTTGGTCAATCTCTTTATAGATTGCTTTCAATTTTCTATTATCTGTGGCGCGATAATATTTTCCGCCAGTCATATCTGCCACTTGTGTAAGAACTTTCTCATCGAGATCAACCGGAATCATCTGGCGGCGAATACCAAATGGTGTTTGCACGGGATATGGTGCTTCGCCTTGCGCTCCCACACCGACCGTGTAGATGCGGATACTATACGTTGCAGCGATCCGCGCTGCAGTGATAGGATCAATCTCACCTCGATTATTTACACCATCTGTCAGGAGAATCATCACCTTACTTTTTGCCTTGCTGTCCTTTAAACGATTCACTCCGTTAGCGATTGCAAGACCGATAGCTGTACCATCGGCAATCATCCCATTTTTTACATCACGTAAAAGATTCTTTAATACAGGATAATCTGTTGTGAGCGGGCATTGTGTAAAACTTTCTGCAGAGAATACGACAAGTCCAATGCGATCGTTCGTCCGACCGTCAATAAATTCCGAGGCAACCTGCTTAGCCGCTTCGATACGATTGGGATTAAAATCTTCTGCCAGCATACTGCCGGAGAGATCCAGCTCAAGCACAATATCGATTCCTTCGGTTGATATATTCTGTTTATCCAATACCGACTGCGGCCGTGCCAATGCAATAATGAAGAGTGCGATTGCCATCATACGCAGTCCAATGGGAATGTGGCGCATTCGCTCACGCATTGTCCTTGGAATCTTACCGAAGACCTGTAAAGACGAGAACTGCAAAACCACCGTCATTTTTCTGCGACGCCACCAGAGATAGTATCCGATTGCCGGCAAAAACAACAACAGCCATAAGAATGCAGGATTGGCAAACTTATCACCGAACATCGGCAGTGACCTCCTGTGATTGCGGTTCTGCCTCGATAGAAGTTTTCGGCACCATCGAACGCACAATCTCATATGCTGAATGCATTTCTTGTTCATGTTCAGCGGGTGCCGGTTGATACTTTGCAAACTTCACCAAATCTGCAGTAAGAAAAAACGACCCCATTTCTTTCCAGACCATCATTGCTTCGGGAACATGTTTTATTTGTACCAGGATTTCATCTGTCGTCATCTCCAGCGCAATGATATTCCATCGCCGCTCAAAGAATCGCCGGATGATCTCTGTGGCTTCCGAATAGTATTCTTTCACCAATCCCTGTTGCCACAATTTCTTTTCTTCAAGCACCCGCAATGCAGTCAGCGCTTCGCGATGCGGCGGGATAACCACTTTGACATCAGCAAAAGAATCTTTCTTCTGTCTCATTTTTCGCCAGTAATAGTAATACGCGCCTGCAAGTGCAGAAAGAACGATCAATGCGATCAGGTATGGCAGAAAATCTTCAAACAACCATGGTGCATTCATCGGCGGTTTAATGTCTTTGATTTCACCTTGAGGATCGATACTCACGCCGGTGATAGTCAGGAGGAGTGAATTGGTAAATGCCTTATGCGTATTTGTATCGCCTCTCACTTTATAACCAAACTCAACTGGAGGCAGAAAGACTTTTCCGGAATCAATGGTCGTTAAACGAATCAGCCATTGGAAGTCAGGACCTTTGCGTTCTACTGTTACAATTTCAAACGAACCGATGCTGTCTTTCACTATTGGTGCAATCGAGTCAACCGCGGCATCAGACTTTTCCTCTACGTGCACATCAATCCAACTACCAAGCGGAAAGGTGTTGGTACTTGTTTTTGCAGTCAATCGAACTTCCTGGGACAATCCGATACCAGAACAGAGAAAGAAGCAGATAAGAAGTTTCCTTACCATCACCATCTTTTCTCCCTCAATCGGAAGAAATCAATCAACGGTTTGAGGTACGGCTGGTCAAGATGCACTTCAATGTCATCGAGCCTTGACTTAATAAAGAGCGATTTACGTGTTTCCTGCATTTCATGGTTCAAGCGGCGATAGAGGGATCGCACACGCGCATCGGAAGTATCGATTAATCTGGTGGCACCTGATTCGGCATCACGCAAGTGCATCAGTCCAACACTAGGCAGTTCGTTCTCGCGCGGATCTTGCAGCACAACACCGATCAAGTCGTGTCGTTTGCCGGCAATGCGGAGTGCAGCTTCATAGCCGCTATCCATAAAATCAGAAATGACGAAAATGATGCCGCGTTTTTTTTGAACGTGGTTAAGATATTCCAATGCTGCCTTGATACTGGTTGCCGGACGTGTCGGCTCGAACGAGAGTAACTCGCGGACGATGCGAAGCGCATGGCCGCGTCCTTTTCGCGGAGGAACAAATTTTTCTATGCGGTCGGTAAAGAGAATCAATCCGACCTTGTCGTTGTTTTTCATCGCCGAGAAAGCAAGGATAGCGCTTAATTCCAGTGCGATATCCCGCTTCAATGCAGATTGTGAACCGAAGAACTGCGAGCCGCTCATATCGACAACCAGCATGACCGTCAATTCTCGTTCTTCTTCAAAGATTTTTATGAATGGATGATTGAAACGCGCAGTGACGTTCCAATCGATCATCCGCATGTCGTCGCCATATTGGTACTCACGCACTTCGGAAAATTCCATGCCGCGCCCCTTGAAGACGGAATGGTATTCACCGGAGAATACCTGATTCACCAGCCCCCGTGTGCGTATCTCCAACTGCCTGACTTTTTTTAAAAGTTCTTTGGTTTCCATTTAGTTCATAGCTACGAGAATAAAACAACAAGATCTATCTTGTAGTATATTATTTCCGACCTGCAATCACACAATCATTAAATTGACAATCACAAAATTTTGCTATGGAACTTCTACATGATTCAGAATTTCCGTTACGATCTGCTCTGGCGTAATCTCTTCCGCTTCTGCTTCATATGTTACGGCAACGCGATGGCGCATGACATCGGGACAAATTGCGCGCACATCTTCAGGAATGACATAGCCGCGCCGCTTGATGAATGCATGTGCTTTTGCGGCCAACGCCAGATTAATAGAAGCGCGCGGCGACGCGCCGTAGCTAATGAGCGGTGCGAGCTTATCCAATTTAAAATTCTTCGGTTCACGCGTCGCAAACACAATATCGAGAATATACCGCTCGATCTTTTCATCCATATACACCTGCCTCATGACTTCACGGGCAGAAAGGATTTCTTTTGTGGACACGACAGCTTTTACACTCTTCTCATTTCCCAGAACATTCTGCCGCATAATGAGCAGTTCTTCCTCTCGTGATGGGTAGCCGATTTTTACTTTCAACATAAAGCGGTCAACCTGTGCTTCGGGAAGCGGATATGTTCCCTCTTGTTCAATCGGATTTTGCGTCGCCAGCACAAGAAACGGTTCTTCGAGTTTAAACGTTTCTTCACCGATGGTTACCTGACGCTCCTGCATCGCTTCGAGGAGCGCGCTTTGCACTTTTGCGGGTGCACGATTAATTTCATCTGCAAGAATAAAATTGGAAAAGAGGGGACCTTTCCGTGTAAAAAACTTCCCGTCTTTCTGATTGTAGATCATCGTTCCGACGAGATCCGCAGGAAGCAAGTCCGGTGTAAATTGGATGCGCTGGAATTTAGCGTTGACAGACGCCGCCAGCGTTTTGATGGCAAGTGTTTTTGCCAATCCGGGCACGCCTTCTAAAAGTATGTGTCCGTTGCACAACATACCGATGAGCAAGCGGTCTACCATATTTTTCTGGCCGATGATGACCTTACCGACTTCCGATGTCAGCGACTCCACAAATGCGCTTTCACGCTGAATCATTTCATTGATGGTCTTGATATCCACAGTATACTCCTCTTAATAAATATGACAGTCTTCAACTCTATTCTGACGAGGAACCAAGTGCATCTGTTCCCGCATTTCTGACGAAAACGAAGCGAGCCACGCGACAAATTCAACAATGAACCTGCTGGCGGCTCGGTGATCTTTCAACACCTAAAACTCTGCAACTGTATGAAATGTAATAAGAAAACACACTCAATGCAATGAAATGGAATCGGAAGATTACATCTGTAAGGAACTCTCACATACCCTCTCGCGTTTAAAATATCAAGGAGCGAACCATGCATGTTTTTTCATTATATTATCGGAGAATATGAACACGTTTGCAGAAATCGGATCTTCGCACAAAGTAGGATTGATCGGAACGGGATTGGTCGGTTCATCGTTTGCATATGCGTTGATGCAGCGAGGGATTGCATCTGAACTTGTGTTGGTGGATGCAAACGCAGAAAAAGCTGTGGGTGAAATGATGGATTTGAATCACGGACTTTCTTTTACGAAGCCGATGAAAATTTCAGCAGGTAATTATTCTGATCTGTCCGGTGCAAAGGTTGTCATCATCACAGCAGGTGCTTCCCAAAAACCCGGTGAAACTCGTTTGGATCTTCTCGCAAGAAATGCTGCTATCTTTCGTTCAATTATCCCACAAGTTGTAAAATACAATCCCAATGGTATTATTCTCATCACAACAAATCCGGTTGACATCCTTACTTATATTTCTCTGAAGGAATCCAACCTTTCGCCGACAAAGGTGATCGGGTCCGGAACGATCTTAGACACTTCCCGCTTTCGATTCTTGCTCGGACAATTTTACGAGGTCGATACGCGCAGTGTGCATGCATACATCGTAGGCGAACACGGCGATAGTGAAATTCCTTTATGGAGTATGGCGAACATCGGCGGCGTGCGATTACAGGAATTTGCCCCGCTCAAGAACAAACACTACGATCAGGAAGAAATGAACAAGCTCTTTGTGAGTGTTCGGGACGCCGCGTACGAAATTATTAAACGCAAAGGAGCGACCTACTATGCTATCGGACTCGGATTACTCTCGATTGTGGAATCCATCCTTGGTAATTACCGGTCCGTGCTCTCCATTTCAACTCTTATGACGGGACAATACGGAGTTCAAGATATTTGTCTCAGCCTGCCATGTGTTGTCGGTGTACATGGTGTGGAAGAAGTTTTAGCATTGACAATGAATCAGGAGGAAGAAGAAGGTTTTCACGCGTCGGCAGCCAAATTGAAAGACACACTACAGACAATGGAGAACCTTACCGGATGAGCATAAAATCCAATCATTTCGCTGGTTTTCCGAACAGCTTTTTTGCCTAGACGCCTATTGTTGGAACTCAAACAAATAATTATTATCCTGTATATAAGAGCGGCATTCGATAAGGACCACAGATCATTCAATAATTCCAATCAGATAGTAACTCATACTGATGCGTCTGGAGAAATCCAATATATCGACAACGCATCAAACAACAACTCACAATAAAAGAATCCTAAAAGGAGAAACACCATGAAAATGTTTATCGGTAATCTATCTCGCGACATTACGGAAGATGAGCTACGAACGGAATTTGCCGCGTTCGGGGCAGTTGACTCAGCCGTCATTATCAAAGACAAATTTAGCGGAACACCGAAAGGATTCGGATTTGTCGAAATGTCGGTACGCGCGGAAGCAGAAGCGGCTATTGCCGGATTGAATGATAAAGATATTAAGGGGCGCAAAATCGTAGTGAACGAAGCCCGCCCGATGGCAGACCGAAAACCGGACAACCGTGGACGCGGCGGTTCTGGCGGCGGTGGAAACCGTTCTCGGTAATCACCAATCTGTAATTTCTGTCTCAACTTTGAAGACAGGACAATACGGAGTTCAAAATATTTGTCTCAGCATGCCATGTGTTGTTCGTGTACATGGCGTGGAAGAAATTCTGACACTGACGATGAGCGCTGGAGAAGAACGAGGTTTTCGATCTTCCGCTGCAAAACTCAAGACGACGCTGGAATCACTCCAACAGAGATGATGCGCTTGTAACAAACTCGTGCATACCTGAAAGACTTTTTGCATATTGAAGATTAATCTGCAAACAGCAGATAATCATATGCAAGAAGTCAAACGAACATATCCTATTGAAAACATCCTTCCGCGATTGTTGGAAACGTTTCAACACTCCAACAATATTGTCCTTTCTGCTCCGCCAGGAGCAGGGAAGACTACACAAGTTCCTATCGCACTCCTCGCTACGGAATGGATGGCACAAAAGAAGCTTATCATGCTCGAGCCGCGTCGTCTTGCCGCACGCCGTGCAGCAGAATATATGGCCGCTCACCTTGGCGAAAAAGTCGGCCAAACGGTTGGCTACCGCATCCGCGGTGAAGCAGTTATAAGTAAACACACCCGGGTGGAAGTGGTGACCGAAGGAATTCTTAGCAGATTACTTCAGCATGAACCGGAACTTCCGAACGTTGCAGTCGTTATCTTCGATGAATTTCATGAACGCAGCATCCATGCCGATCTCGGTCTTGCGATGACACTTGATGTGCAAGAACACTTGCGCCCAGATATACGAATTCTCGTGATGTCTGCCACACTCGATGGCTTGGCGATTGCAAAGTTACTCGGTGATGCACCCATGATCGAGGGCAAGGGACAAAGCTTTCCGGTCGCCACGCACTATGCCCGATTCACCTCGGAAAAATCTGTCGAAGCCCGAATTGTTGATACTATTGTGCGAGCATTGGATGAACAGGAAGGCGATCTCCTTGTGTTTCTTCCCGGACGGCGCGAGATGAGGCGTGTGGAAAATCTTCTTTGGGAAAAACACATATCGGAAGACGTGCTCGTTCATTCGCTCTATGGAAACGCACCGTATCAGCATCAATCGGCGGCTTTGTCTCCTGCACCACCCGGTAAACGAAAAGTGATTCTCTCCACCAGTGTTGCTGAAACAAGTTTAACGATTGACGGCGTGTGTGTGGTTATTGATTCTGGATTGGCTCGCATTTCTCAATTTGATGTGCGGCGAGGAATGTTCGGATTGCTCACGGTTCCTGTTTCCAAAGCCGTTGCCGATCAACGACGCGGACGTGCAGGACGCCAACAGCCCGGTGTCTGTTATCGTCTGTGGATGGAAACTGAACACGAGATGCTTTCCAACTATCCTCAGCCGGAAATCAAAACAGCTGATCTTGCACCATTGACACTCGATCTTGCCCAATGGGGAACACCGGACGGTGCAAACTTACGATTTCTCGATCCGCCGCCGGCGGCACATCTGGCACAGGCGCACACATTGTTAAGAAGTCTCGGCGCCGCCGATCAAACAGGAAAATTGACACCGCATGGCAAAGCAATGTCGGAGCTGCCCATCCATCCGAGACTCGCGCACATGATTCTGCGCGGGAAAGAATTAGGTTTTGGTTCACTTGCATGTGATATCGCAGCACTTCTCGAAGAACGCGATATTCTCGCAGGAAAAAAAGACACCGATATTGACCTTGCATCGCGTTTACATATCCTGCATCAGCAGCGCGCAGGCGATGAAGGTGTTCATGAGCGCATCTTATCTCAATCGAGACGACTGAAGCAGCTCACCGGCATCCGCAATGAATCAAAAGAAAAAGAAGAGTCGGCACCGGGAATTCTTCTCGCACTCGCTTACCCTGAGCGAGTAGCCCGCCGGCGTGATACTAAAAGCAATCGATATCAGATGGCAAGCGGAACAACAGCTGTTTTACCAAGCGGAAGTCTTCTTGCACGGGAAGAATTTCTTGCCATCGGCGAAGCGGACGGAATCGGTGCCGAAGTTCGTGTATATCTCGCTGCACCGCTTACAAAAGAAGAAATAGAACAGATTTTTATCGACTCTATAATAGAGGAAGAAGAAATCCGCTGGAATACTATCAATGAAACTGTGATTGCACGTCGAATCTCACGATTGGGTGCTGTGGTTCTTTCCGAACAACATATAAAACCACATGGAGAGAAAGTAATCTCAGCTCTTATTGACGGCGTGAAACAGTTAGGAATACATTGCCTGCCTTGGGATAAAGATACACGCTCACTCCAACAACGAAGCGAGTGGCTTCGGAAATATCTCTCGCCTGCTCAATGGCCCGACCTGAGTGATTCAAATCTTATCAACACGGTAGATGAATGGCTCGCACCTTTTCTGGACGGAATATGGAAGAAAGAGCAATTTAGCACACTTCCTCTTCTCAAAATTTTGCAGTCGAAAATCTCACAATCGTTCGTTCGTCAAATTGATTCCCTTGCACCTTCGCATCTCAAATTACCGAGTGGTTCAATTGCTGCACTGGATTACTCAGGCGATCAGCCGGTGCTTGCTGTGCGGTTACAGGAATTATTCGGGCAGATCGATACACCAAAAATTTTCAATGGTAAAGTAAGTGTGTTGATTCATTTATTATCACCCGCACGGCGCCCGTTGGCGGTAACTCAGGATTTGCACAGTTTCTGGACGAATGTGTATCCGGAAATCCGTACTCAGATGCGCGCTCGATATCCTAAGCATGTCTGGCCGGAAGATCCACTTTCGGCAAAACCGACGAATAAAACTGTCAGAAAAAAGAAATAACTTCAGTAAACTGAGATTTTTTTGCCGATCATTCGGCAGAGTCAATTTTACCTGAATGCAAGCGGGCATTTGTTTTTATCCCGAACTTCTCTCTCAATACTGTTAGTTTCTGCACCTGCTCCGCATTGAGTATATTCAAATTACCAAGCTGCTTCGCAATGAACACGATCTGAGCTACGTGTTCAAGCGTTTCCATTTTATTATACGCGTCAAAGACATCCGTGCCAACCGTAAGCGCTCCATGGTTTGCGAGAAGAAAAGCATCTGAATCCTGGAGGTGAAGCAGTAGTTTACTATACAACTCTTCTGTGCCAGGTGTTCCGTACTCAACCAATGGGACTTTCCCTAATACAATGACCGCCTCAGAGAGAACATCTTGGTCAAGCGGAATTCCAGCGACCGCAAATCCAGTCGCATAAGGAGGATGCAGATGACATACACTGTTGACATCTGCCCTCTCTTTATAAATTTGGATATGCATCTGAATTTCTGATGTTGGTTTTCTTTTTCCGCTGATTATTTTGCCGTGCATATCCACGACAATCAGATCACTCGTTTTCATGAATCCTTTGCTTATGCCCGTCAGCGTGATAAGAACATGTTTCTTGTCGATACGTGCACTGATATTTCCGTCGTTCGCTGCAACATAACCACGCGCGTAAGCTCTCTTGCCGGCTTCAATGATATTATTCTTCATGGAAACGAGACTTTTTTTCAATTTATCAACTCCTCACAATAATTCAATGATTCAATTGTCAATGCATTATTGAACACCAACATAGGAAGAGAAATGGTTTTATTCAACTGATTCACGACTGTAATTCTTCCAGTTCATGCCAGCGTGCGTAGAAACGGTCAACGGTTGCTTTTGCTATGGAAAGCTCTGCGGTTAATGAAACAGTCTGGTCACCATACTTCTCGTAGAAATCAGGTGAGGCAAATATTTTCTCAATGCGTTCAACTTCGGTTTCGGCATTGAGAATATCCTGTTCGATCGTTTCAAGCTCCTTCGCTTCTTTCCATTTTAATTTGTTCGTCTGTACTTTCGCCTGTGGTTTTTGTTTCTTCGGCTCAACGGCTGTGTTTACTTTTGCCGCCGCTTCCGCTTCTCTCACATTGCGTTTCTCTATATAATAGTCATAATCCCCTTCGCTGAAATGCACCTTGCAGTCTCCTTCGAATGCAAGTATCCCGTTGCAGACTCTGTTCAGAAAATACCGATCGTGGCTCACGGCAATGACACATCCGTTGAAAGCGACGAGCGCTTCTTCCAGTACGCGCAGCGTTGTAAGGTCCAGATCGTTCGTCGGTTCGTCGAG